>QMMV01000119.1 GCA_003647435.1 Deltaproteobacteria bacterium
ATGACATCGCTTCAACGCTCGGATTGCTCCTGACGTTGGATGGTCGCTACAGGGCTGTCTGACCACTACCCTGACTGGACTTCCACCAGCAAGCTGACTTGAGCTTCGCTGGGCACACAATAACTCAATAATTGTGAGATCGTATCGAGAAATGCCTTTTTGCCTCGCCAGAACTTGCATTCAGTAATGAACACATTTGTACCTTCATAACGAAGCAAGATGTCGGTCTTACCTGTTTTATTAAATGTTTCACCAGTGGCGGAGCCTTGAAAATTGGGCTCCAGCATCATTAAGAAATGATCTCGAAGATGTTCCTCTTCTTTACCTGCATACAAGCTAGGCAAACGCTCAAACTCTTTACCTACATCATGTATTAGTTGAAGTATCTCGTAATAAGTAGTTTCATCTAGAGCAGGTTCTGGTTTGAAGCCAGCTTCTCTTACCTCTGGCCTACTAATAGTTACCCTTTTTCTGGTTTGTGGTGCGGGGACAGAAAAAGTAGGAGAAACCTTTCCCGCCTTTTTGATCGGCACTCCTAATGATGCCAAAACCCCCTTTTTTGCTAATATTCTTTGCTTCCGTGCATCAAAAGCCTGTTTTATTTGGAATTCTATTTCTGAATTGTAATGTTCAACTTCAGCAGAAACATTCCCTAACTGCTGCATGATGTTTCTCATATTAGAATCTTTTTCTCTCTTTATGCTTTCTGCATCATCGCTGAAATTGATAATCTCAAAACAGAATTCTTGATTTGATAACTCAACATCTATTGTCCAAAGAATACGAGTGCTTGGCATGCACCGGATAAGGTCTGCGTTGCCAGAAAATGGCACATGAAACTTAATTACATCTTTCTTATAGCTCTTACCTTTACGAACATAAAACGAACTGGGGAAATATTCTGCTGGTATCATTTTCTCTGATGAAGATGCATAGATCTGGTCTTCATGAATTTGCAGTGGCTCAACATAAGCCCCTGATGATTTGTATTTAACATAGTCAACATCATTGACGTTGAGCAGATAATCATCGTCCTCATCCTCGATAGATTGGATTACAGATGACTTCTTTTGCTCAAAGTAATCTCGCAGTTCCATCTCGGCAAAGATTCTTATTTTTCCGTAACTACGTCTCATGGTTGCACCGAATATTTACAGCTAACGAGCTGCGATGAAACGCACCGGAATTGCCGCCCGGTGAAGCGCTTTGTTGTGCCGTATTTGCAACATTACGATACTATCGACTTTTGAACTCTTTCAGGCGGGTACAATCAACAAGCCGGTTCAGTGTCTTCGCTGTGAATACTTTTCCTCTGGTTGCGAGGATCATTTTTTTCATATCCTCACGACGGACCCCAAAGCCACGGCCGCCGATACAAGCGATGACCTCGTACTTAGGGTTGTCTTCAGAGCGACCAGCAAGGCTCAATTCGCCTAGATGTTGAATGCGGGTCACCTTGTCGCGGGCCGTGCCGTCATCCTCCGTGATTTTCGCTTCGATAATGACCTGCGGGTTGAACTCGCTGGGAATAATGAAGTCCGGCGTCTGATCGAAGCCCTCGATTCGTTCCGCGCGTTTGGTTTTGCGGAAACTGATCCCTGCCTTGACAAGAACATCCTCAATTGCAGGTTCCAGGCTATCACCGATAAGTTCGCTTACGGAGTCTCGATGCCCGGCAAAGGGTCTTCCAAGGAATCGTTCATACAAAAGCATGGCGTAGGAAACACCTATTCCTGCCAGATTCTTGATACTGTCAACGCCCTGTTTCGTATCGGCCTTGTCCAGGCGATGCAACTGGTCGTCGTCTACTTCAGGGACTCCGGACGACAGCAATTGACACGCTGTTTGGACCATCGCTTTGAGCCGTTCCTTTGTAACCCCGTTAGTGTTGAGTTCCGTTTCAGGGGCCATTCGAACTTTCCGGTCCAGCGAGCGCATGAAGCCCTGAGTAACCGATACGCCCGTTCTCTGCGTCGTGACATAGCCCCACTCCGGTGGGGTAAAACCAAGCATTGAGCGCAGCACCACAATCGAGATCGGTTCAGAAACCGTTACCCGAAACACTTTTTCTGGATCGAGTTGTGAAAAACCCGCGGTTGCCGTCTTCAATGCTTCGTACCCACGCTCAAAGATAGGATATTCAACAAAACCCGTCCCCTTAGGCATGACGAGGAATTCCGACTCCAGGCATGAAAACACGGCATCGACATAGCTTTCAGGGTCTTGGAGAATCTCCTCCAGGGAAACTTCAAAAGGGAATGTCGGCATATTCTGCTCCGTATTCTGCAACGCTTTCTTGTGTAGCGAATAAAGGCATATCCTTTGTCGTTGCGGCCCTGTTATAGTCCATGCACTCTTCTACTTCGGCCCATCCACCGAAGCGTTGGAGCCAGTCCGCCACTTTCGCGATGCGTGATATTGTCGGTTCGTTTTTGTTCCACTTGAGGCGCAACGACCAGATTGCGAGACGGATCAGATGGCCGTAAGTGACGCATCTGATGTCACCGAGAGACGGCTTGACATTTCCAGCCCTGAGATACCCCAAGTCCTCTTCCACGATTCGCGCGACTTCATCCGGGGAGCCCGCCAGCCATTTTCGTTGCATGATGCCCGTTGAACGACAGACGAACACGGTATCAATGATGGATGAGCTAGTTCCGTTTATGTGTATGGATGCGCCCATTTCCGCAGGACAGGGAAGCGAAGCAGAACAGGTCAATCCCGCATCAAGAATTGCAACCGCAACAGGATAGTATGCCTCAATATTGTTGTGATGGTATGTGAACGCAAGGGGCGCTCCCGGTTTCAGAGCTTTCGACATGCGTTGAAATACGGCGGAAAGCCCTTCCGTGAAATGCTCCAGACCCCGCCCCATGTCCACGTTGCCTGTTAATTCGTCCGGATTCCTGGTTGAAACGGCATTGAATGCCTGGGATGTCTGACCGATCAATCGACGAAGCCAGACATAGCAAAAGTCCATAAGCTCCGCATACTGGACATTGCCGAAATAGGGAGGATCGGTAAAGACAGCGTCCAATGAGTTATTCGGTAGATCAGAAGAAGCAGCGTCCTGGCACGAGATGTTGACCATGCGTACATGACCGGGATCAGCACCATTCAGATGGTCTCCGATCCATTCTTTTTCAATCGGGATTACTTTTTTTCTGCGTCCATGGTGCTTCACTTCAAATGGATCGTTGCAATATGCTTTTGCCTTTTTGAATTTTTCAATGATGTTAGCCCAGCCTCCGCTTCCGACGCACATGTAACGGCCTGGCTCCATAATGCCCAGAAAATTGGACTCGCACTGGATCAAGCCTACCGGGAATCCATGCACGGAAAAAATATCGAGCGATTTCAACGCCCTCGTGTCATAGCGGCATAACATGTTCTGGTAGCGGAGCAAATCAGATAAGTTGGTTGCAAGTGCATTGCGTACCCGTTCGTCTGCCGTTTTGGCGATAATACGTGCGGAGAGTTCTAGACCGACAAGCTGTCGGGTGTTGAACATTTCCCGATAACGCCTGTATCCCCAACGGTGAAGCCGATTGGTTTCGTCCCCACTTGGTATTTCACCATCAGGGACATACCTCGGACGCATCTTCATCCACCTTCTTTCTGCCTCACCAAGCCGTTCGATGTCCAGAGAGTCCGGCTTCTTGAAGAACCTTCCTGTATGAGCAGATTTGCACGCCTGGCAGTGGTATTCGATGGCGAAAAGACGATGGCGTGGCGGACCAAGTTTGGCATCAGGAAACAGGTTGTCGGTTCCGCATGCGAGACATCTGCACCTGCCTCGCTTAGCTGGTCCGTTAAGAACTAAATCAGCAGAGCAATGGCTGCATTGTCCGGGATTTTTCCTGTCATCTGTTCCCGTCAATTCACCGCAAGCGGGGCATACAAAGACATTTTTAGGATGCCTGGAATCGGCGGCAAGGAGATATCCTGGAAACAGGTCTACCTCTTTTCCACATTCCCTGCACTTTTTAACTTTTACCCAAAGAAAATATTTTACGTAAGCATCATCTGAACCACAAAAAACACAGTGTGTACGGTAGAGATGCCCAATCTCCTTTTCAAGTGTTGTCCGCAAGAAAACGGCGGCTTTCTCATAATCACGAAGATTAAGGTGCTCTATTTCCTGTTTGACAATCCACCAGGCCATTGGGTTTATGTCAAACCCCGTAACATCGCAACCGATCCGATTGGCCTCAAGAATTGGCGTCCCACCACCCATGAAAGGGTCTGCTACATGGAGACCAGGGAAGTTATTCGACCTGTAAAACGCCTCGCGTAGCGACTTGTCCGAGAATTCGGACAACAGCAAGCCGCGAAACAAGGTGCCTGGTCGCCGGGCAAACCACTTGTGCACAGCAATAACGGGACGGTAGTTCTGTTGAATCTGTTTTTCCCGTAGGGCCAAATCAGCGATAAATGAGATATCAAAATCCTTTTCTATCATGTGATTATTATGCCTTTTCTTTTCTGCACAGGTAGGTACTTACTGAAGCACAGATACCAACAATTAATTCGGCCTCTTCATATGACGGCTCTCGGCCTTCTCTAACATGTCGCGCATTCTCTGATGCATAACCCCATGCTTTGCTAATTGCTTGGTCTAATGGAGGCGGAATTAATCTTTTGTGTCGATTCAGAATTTCACCGAGAGTAGCCTTCGGATCACCACAACTTTCTCTCGCAACACACTCCAACGAGGCCATTGCATGCTGAATAGCCCCGGTAATATCCGGCTTTGGACGTCTGGAAAGGTCAGCAACGGCTTCATGCAATTCATTTCTTGCTGTGTTTCTTCCTAAGTCAGCGAGAGCTTTATCTGTTGCTTGTAAAATTGTTTCGTATCCTTCTGAGCCTCTTGATTCTACTATCCCATCTTTGAGTTGCCAGCCGATGCCTGACTCTATGAAATATTCATTTAGCTCTTTCTCGAATTTGTCATAATCGAATGAAAATGGAGTTTCTTCCATTCTTTTGCAAATGGATTCAACAACATCGTAGACTTTGTACCATTCACAATCATCAATTAAATAACGGTTTTCATCATCGACATTCGGGTATTCTGACCAATTATTTCTGTCCGGTCGCTTTCTAAGAGCTTTGCAGATTACTTTGCGGAGTGTCGATGGACTAAATCCACAATCATACGCTAAATCAATCAGCACGCCTCTAAACTCATGCGGTGCATCCTGGCGCACGGTGATTTCTGCTTCTGATGGCCTGTTGTAACCGTGACGTTTTGAAAATGATTCCATGTTTATAATTTCTTATTGGGCATAACGCCCGGCATGAGGCGCGGCGGCTTTTTGCCGTCGCCCTCTATGCCGTTGTTAGGCAACTTACGTTATATGTTTATACTTTTTTGATTTATCCTAACACCACATTTTATTTTAATAATCTTTGCAAGGGATCCCCAAGCAAATGGAGGAATTTCTAAAGCACTGTGACCCTTCGCTTGAAAGTTCCAGCGAAGTGATCCCCATCTTCTTAATTCTGGAATTGACTTCAACTCATCCAACTTAATTGGTGGATTCAACTTTTGTATTTCTTTCACGTAACAGCCATATGGCCAACCCCAAAAAAATCTGCGTTTACTATTAGATACCGCTTGCCAAACGGCTGAAATATCTTTTCCAACTTCCCTTTTTTTGATGTCCTGAGCAACCTCTTTTGTCATCTTAAATCGACGAGTTAAAGTATTAACACTAAGTTGATTAATCGATTTTCGGTAAAGAAGAATTAAATCACCTTTACGTGTTTCAGGTTCACAACTCCAAAACACTTCCCCTTGAAGACTTCGCACTCCATTTTCGTCTAAATAATTTTCCGGGCCTGCATAAAACAGCCAAAACTTTTGATCCTCGCCAGAAGTCTTTCTTTTATCTGACTTGAAGACTCCTAAAACGATCAATAGAACTACAATTATAGTAGCTAATAATATAAGATTCATTGTCTATCTCAACGATTCGGCTTTAGCTGTAGATACTTTATTCGATCAAGTCGGAATCTCCGGTATTCGTCTCTCATTAGACAGAACGCCTCAAGATAAATATGTTCCCCTCTTCTAAATAACCGCTCTGGCAGAACTTGACGGTGCGATATGCCCTTTCTTCCGGCATATTCCAAATAAACGATCTTCTTGGCCTCGATAGCATGGCTCAATTCGGAAAAATACGTATTTTCATAGTCTTGCGGCCTTAATGGGTCATCCGGTTTATCTAACCATTTCAGTACCTGTTTATCCTCATCCGACCATCCTTCATTACTACTACTACCACCGTCTCCGCATCCAGTTAAAAAGATTGCGATAAAAACAGATAAGATTATCATTCCGACAATACTTAACCCATTTTTCATAACGTCCCCATTTCCCATCCCCATATCGAGAGTCCAACGAGACTGTCGAAAAACTATTTTTCAAGTTATTTCCTTCCCTCAAAATGGCCTGTCAAGAGAGCAGAATTATTCACGTGAAAAATTGATGCTGAGCACATTCAAAAAGTCGAAACAGGTGCACCGAGTACAGCTATTCAAGCTTTCGCGGACAGATTTCCCCCCTGATCCCCTATC
>QMMV01000120.1 GCA_003647435.1 Deltaproteobacteria bacterium
AAAAGCATCCGCGATGATGAGCCCACGGAAAGAGCCTCGTTTTCAGGTGTAAACAAAAGATCGGATTCGATTTCAAAGATCAGACTATTCATGTCGCTTTTCAAGGGCCGTGATGATGTATACGCAAAGAAATGGGAGAACAAAAAGAAGGCAACATCGGGGTATTCACCGGTTTGCCTAAATCAATGGCAGCCAGGATTGTGCGGCAAACCAAAGCAGTCCTGCTCCAAATGCGCCAATCAACTATATGACGCCTTGGATGAACATGTCATAGGGGACCACCTGAGAGGGAATATCGTCGCCGGTATCTATCCAATGCTTCCGGATGAAACCTGCCACTTTTTGGCAATGGATTTTGATGAAGCGCGCTGGCAGGACGACGTCACAACGGTGAGAGAGGTCTGCGCCGACTTTGACATTCCGGTTGCCGTGGAGCGATCGCAGTCCGGTAACGGCGCACACCTTTGGTTTTTCTTTAAGAACCGATTGTCCGCCGCTTTAGCCAGAAAGTTCGGCGCTGCCCTTTTAACCTTTTCCATGAACAGGAGACATGAGATACATTTTAAATCATATGACAGGTTGTTTCCCAGTCAGGATACCCTACCCAAGGGAGGTTTCGGCAATCTGATTGCGCTGCCATTCCAAAAATCCGCAAGGAAGAACAACAATAGCGAATTTGTCAATGAACGCTTTGAATCCTATGGTGATCAATGGGCGTTCTTATCATCGATTCGGAAGATCTCAGAAGATCGTATCGAAACTCTCATATCGGAGCTTTGCCATGGCCATGAACTGGGGGTGTTAAAAATCGACGAAGGGGAGACAGAAAAGCCCTGGGAAACACACCACCCCGTCAGCCTGCAGAAAAGCGATTTTCCGAAGCAAATGGACATCGTGAAAGCCAATATGTTGTTTATTCCAAAAGATGGGATCTCCCAACGGGCATTGAATCGTTTAAAAAGATTGGCTTCTTTCAAAAACCCAATGTTTTACAGGCAGCAAGCCATGAGACTTTCAACCTATGGTCACCCACCGATTATCTCGTGCGCAGATGAAACAACGGACTATCTTTGTTTGCCGAGAGGGTGTGAAATGGACCTATTTGCCGAATTGGAACAATTCGGCATAGATGTTCATCTTATCGATAAGACCTATCACGGGGAAAAAATTGATGTTGTTTTCAATGGACATTTGAGAGATGAGCAGTATTTGGCCCTTGAACAGCTATTGCAGCATGATATCGGCATACTCTCGGGAACAACCGCGTTTGGCAAGACGGTCGTGGCTATTAAGCTGATCGCCGAAAGAAAGGTCAATACCCTTATCTTGGTGGATAAGGTTGGCTTGCTCAGACAGTGGCGGGAAAGGCTATCTGATTTTCTGATGATAAACGAGCCCTTGCTCGACATGGACGTCACAACAGGCAAGAAGAGAGGACGAAAGAAAAAGGCAAGCGTCATCGGCCAGATGGGTGCAGGCAAGAATACCCTAAGCGGTATTGTGGATATTGCCATTATGCAATCCCTGAGCCGGCGGGGAGAGGTGAAGGATTGCGTTAAGGACTATGGGATGATCATCGCCGATGAATGTCATCATGCTTCGGCTTTCAGCTATGAAAGCATTCTAAAAACCGCACCCGCCAAGTATGTTTATGGTCTGACGGCCACACCGACAAGAAAAGATGGGCATCATCCCATACTCTTTATGCATTGCGGCCCAATACGATATCGCGATAATGCAAAAAAGCAGGCTGAGAAAAGGCCTTTTGATCACTATATCATACCGCGGTTTACATCCTTAAGAATTCCTTTAGACAGAAAGGAGAAGGATGTGACCATCCAGGAATTGTACTCTGAAATCGTTGATAACAACGCTCGAAATCTGCAAATTGTCGAAGATGTTCTCGAAAGTTATAGGCGAGGTAGAAACTGCGTCATTCTGACCTTGAGAACCGCTCACGTTGAATCGCTTGCCAGAAGAATGAGAGAAGAAGTGCCGGATGTTATTACGCTGATCGGAGGTATGGGCTCGAAGACAACACGGGAGGTCTTTGGACGAATCGCCGATACGCCGGCGAACAAAAATTTGATCCTCATTGCCACAGGTTCTTTTATCGGAGAAGGTTTTGATGAACCGCGTCTGGATACCCTGTTCCTGGCAATGCCCATTTCATGGAAAGGTACGCTGCAGCAATATGCCGGCCGAATCCATCGACTGTTCAGCGCTAAAAGAGAGGTGCTGATCTATGATTATGTAGATATCCACATAAAGATGCTGGAAAGAATGTATCAAAAACGGCTTATTGGATATGCCTCGATGGGATACAAAGCCAAAGGCGAAGATATCATGTCGGCATCACCGGATATCATTTTTGATAAGGATAGCTTTCTGCCAGTCTTCAGCAATGATATCGCCTGTGCCAAGAAAGAGATCTTGATCGTCAGTCCTTTTGTGAAAAAGAGGCGCGCCGTACAAATGATGGAGCACTTGAAAATTGCCCTCGCCAAGGGCATCCGGGCCATCGCAGTGACCAGGCCGGCAGATGCATGTAAAACCGAAGATCGATTTGCTCTGGAGCGGGTATTGGAGATGCTCAAAGACAACGGAATAACCGTTGTTTTCAGGCCCGACATTCACCAAAAATTCGCTGTCATGGATCAAAAAACCGTCTGGTACGGCAGCATCAATCTTCTGAGCTATGGCACCAGCGCCCAAGAAAGCATCATGCGCATTGAAAGCCCAACTATCGCGAATGAATTGATTAAGACTGTAGAAAGCCATTAACACTCTTGGTTATGTAAAAAAATCTCATTTCCTTTTCGGACCACGCCAGACCGGCAAGACAACCCTGATCCACCATACCATGAAAGACGTGAGGGTGTATGACCTGCTGGACTCCTCAACCTTTCTAGCCTTAGGTCGGGATCCCGGACGGATTGCATAAGAGGTGACCCCACAGGACTGTTTGATCGTCATCGACGAGATTCAGCGTTTGCCCGAACTCCTGAATGAAGTCCATCGTCTGATTGAGGGGCGGAAAATCCATTTCCTTATGACCGGTTCAAGTGCCCGCAAGATCCGACGGGGCAGAATCAATCTCCTTGGCGGGCGTGCCCGGACCACCTACATCCCCTGACCCGCCGGGAATTGGGGAAACGGTTGGAGCTGGACCGTGCTATCCAGAGAGGATTGCCCCCCTCGATCTACTTTTCCGATGATCCCGTTGCCGATCTCGAGTCTTACACAGGTCTGTACCTGCAACAGGAGATAGTGGCTGAAGGCGCCGTTCGCAACATTCCTGCATTCAGCAGATTTCTCAGGATCGCAGCGCTGCGCAACGGTACAATCGTAAATTTTACAAAGGTATCGAATGATGCCCAGGTGGCGCGAACCACTGTGTATGAGTACTTCGAGATCCTTCAAGACACCCTGATTCTTCATGAACTTCCGGCGTGGCGAAAATCAGAAAAGAGGAAAGCCCTTGCCTCTTCAAAATACTATTTCTTTGATGTGGGCGCTGCAGCCGCCTTGCAGGGAAGGGCGCTCCGGCCTGGTACGCCCGAATTCGGTGAAGGATTTGAGACCTACCTTTTTCATGAGCTTCTGTGTTACGGAGACTATGTCCACCACGAGCCGCTGAGTTACTGGAGGTCATCCTCGGGTTTTGAAGTAGATTTCATTATCGGAGATCACACCGCGGTTGCGGTCAAGGCCAAAGAGAATATCTCTTCCCACGATATCAAAGCGCTTCAGGTCCTTGCAGAGGAAAAGATCCTTAAGCACTATCTCGTGGTAAGCCTTGAGCCGCGCATGCGGCAGATCGGTTCTCTCACCATTCTGCCTTACCACGAATTCTTGGATAAGCTCTGGGATGGAGGGTTTTCAGAGTGATGGAAATTGTCATATATGGATATACTAGAACTCATAAAGCAAGGGAGGCTGCGCAAATCTTTTTTACCCATTTTAGCCCAAGGCTGATTTGGGTAAAATTGAGTGTTTCCCTTAGCGAATTGGCCTTGGGGGCGAATACCTTTTTGGCCTTGCCGCCCTTGTTACAGGAAGGCAGTTTCCCATCAGCTTCATCCCTATCAAGAAATTCTGTGCCGACAACCAGATTGCCGCTGATAAGCTTCATCAAACGGGCTTCAGGCCGCCATATTCCCTTGAGCAGGGTTTAGAAAGAAAGAATGATCGCAGCCGACTTCCAACCCAATTCAAAGAAATAATCCCTTTACCCATTTCCGGTCATACCAGTTTTGGGTAATCTTTAAGTAACCCATAGGGGCCAATAAGGGGGGTAGGCAGAGGGGACATGCCGCTATTGGGCCTGCGTGGAAACGTCCTGAGCAAGCCTTTCTTTAACCCACATCCTGACGAGCGTGGACATTCCCAGACCCTTGCTGTCCGCAACCTCTTTCAGTTCCTCAAGGGTTGGTTCGTCCAGGCGCAATGTCAACACACGTTCCTTTCGGAATACTAGGGCGTCAGGCCTAGGCAAGACGTCTTTTATAGTGTTGCCAGTATGCATTGGTTCATTGGTGTATCTGATTTTCTTTTTCATAAATCTTCTTCCCCTTTCTCCAGTAACCTGCTCCAATGATCCGGATTTTGCCTTCTCGTATAGTAAAGCGGACCGTCATTACGCCACCCTTTACATTTCCAAGGCAGAAGAAACGATTTTCATCTCCGCCGTGGTCCAAGTCTTCAATGATAACACGTTGATTATCGGCAAACGCGTATTGGGCTTCATCGAAAGAAACTCCGTGCTTTTCTATGTTTTGTGCATTCTTGAGGTCATCCCATTCAAAGTCGGGTGGTTTAATGATGCTAATGTAATACGAACGAAAGCTATTGTCAACCTATACATTCAATAAGGGAATACCCTTGCGATTTTAGAGGCAACTTCTAGTCCAGCCAGTTCTCGCCCCGCATCTTAGTTATGGCTGTTCGAAAACAAAGAGGCCTTGGAGGGTGTTAAAAGAGGGTTGAAGGAAGTTTCTGAAGGCCGAGTCTACAAGCTCGATCTTGATGAACTTTAGGATGTGAAAAAAGGTCACCCATTACAGGTCAAGTCTGCTCTTGACTCAGTCACTATCGTAACGCTCTGAACCTTTTCAGCGATCGAAACACTGTGAATCCAAAATCAGAGGCATTTCACAAGGGAAAGGTTGATTAAGATGGTATTTCTGATGCGTCTAGCCAGTCTTCTAAGTCTATGTTCAGAAAGAGGTTTCTTGTTTTCAATTGAGACAGGAACTCCCATGGGTCCCAGTTCAGTTCTTTACAAACTTCCATTTGGCTCAATTCTTTCCTGACATATTTGAGCAATATCCGGTCTTGCTTGTCGAGGAAGAATCCTTTGCGTAGCACTTCTCGCAAATAGGTGGACCGATCCAGGTTCGACTCCTGAACAAATCGATCGATCTCATCTAAAAGGTCTTCAGGTATCCTTATTGTTGTCGGCTTTGCCATTTTTTTCCTCCATGAGTGAGACCAGGGCATCAGCAATGATATCAGGTGAATATCTTCCGATCTTGCCGAGCTTTTCAAGGGACTCACGTGCCTTCTTGAATGATATTTTTTTCATACGAACCAACTCGACGACTATCTTCGGAGTGATAATAAAAGGGATCTTAAAGTACCTTGCTGCCTTGATCGCCTTTCCATCATCAGTTGCAAACAGTGACTTTCCCAGTTTTATCGCCAACAGGAGAGCATCTTCTTCCCCTTGATGAAGAGATATGGGCGGGGGGAGGCTATCACTGCCAGGGCTATGAACTTTTATTGCTCCCTTTGACGTCAGATCTGAAATCAAGACCGCGTCCGAATACTTTTTGGACAACCCTTCTGAGGCTACTTCCATGTTCACGGATTCCGGCACAATGACCTCAAACAAGTCGCAAACAATCTCCAGTAAACTACATTTTGCCAATAAAATGAGTGAGCTGCTATCAGCCACCATGAAATCCATTGATCATGACATCCTTTGTGTACATTTTAAATTAATCGTATACGAAACGTATTGGATTGTCAAGAAAGATCGGTTTAACTCCATTCTCCGCCAGGAGGATGCCTATCTATTAGAGTTGTTTCGCTGCATTCATCTGAACCTTTTACGGGCAGGTATCGTGAAGGACATGGGAGATTTGGACAAATCTCCCTGGTCCGGGCATTCAGCGTTGAGTGGAGGCATTGAGCGACCATGGCAGGATACAGAAAATAGATTTATACGGGCCTCGAAAGAGCTGACCATCCACATGATGAAAACTATTGAAACGCTGGGTGTATATGCCATCGATGTGGCGCATGCACCTGGAGAGGTTGGCGTCCGGGGGTTGAATGAGGAGGTGGTAATGATTGCTGAGCAAGCAAAAAGCAGAAATCCGCACATACCATAATTCCACCGATTCTTTCAGGAGATCAATAAAGGTACGATAGTCTTTTTTTCCAAGAAAACGGCCTCTGCCCTTCTCCCCCTATTCATGATATGGTACCACGCACCTGCGTAC
>QMMV01000121.1 GCA_003647435.1 Deltaproteobacteria bacterium
CCAGAATAATAATCCAGAATAACATCCTCGTTCACACGCTCTGCGTGGGAACGGCATTAGATAGACAACGGCACACATCCTCGTTCACACGCTCCGCGTGGGAACGTAGGAACAGGACAGGCGCTCCGCGCCCTACCTACACAGCAAGGCGGTTCCGAAAGCAACCAAGCGCAGAGCGCTTAGTGGAAGCGGTTCCGACGCAGAGCATCGGAACCAGAATAAAATAAGACGCAGAGCATCGGAACCAGAATATAGATTGCTATGAAACTAATCGGTGAAATATTGTCAGAAACCTGCGGTCTCACACAGGAGGCTATTGCCGGCGCCCTCAAGGTGCAGGAACAAAAGGGGGGCAGGATCGGCGAGATTCTTGTCCAGCAGAAAGCCGTCTCGGAATCGGATGTGTTGAAAGCGCTTGGAGTCCAGTTTGATCTGCCGTTTCAGCCTACCCTTTCCACCGAAGATATGAACACCGATTTTACCGAAAAAGTGAACATCCAATTTCTCAAAAAATACAAGATGGTTCCGCACGCCACCCCTACTTCGGCCTGCATTGCCGTAAACGACCCCCTTCAGTTTCAAGCGCTCGATGACCTCCGCCTGATCCTGGGCTGCAACGGCATGCGAATAGTGCTTGCTACGCATTCGGCAATCGTTTCGACCATCAATTTTGCCTACAACATGAGCCAGGACTCTGCAGAGCAGGTCATACAGGATATGCACGAAGATGAAAGCAGTGCAATCCTTTCAGAAATAGAAGAAACCGGCGACCTTTTAGATGATACAAGTGATGCCCCTATCATCAAGTTGGTCAACCTCATGTTCTCACAGGCCGTAAAGTCCCGCGCCAGCGACATTCATATTGAGCCGTACCAAAACAAGCTGAAGATTCGTTATCGTATTGATGGGATTCTGTATGACATGCACACACCACCAAGACACATTCACTCAACGCTTGTTTCCAGAATAAAGATCATGGCCAAAATGAATATCGCCGAAAAAAGGCTCCCCCAGGATGGCCGCATCGAGATAAAAATCGCCGATAAGAATATCGACATACGGGTTTCCACCATTCCGACCACTTTTGGAGAGCGTGTGGTCATGCGACTGCTTGACAAGTCAAGTGTATTGCTCAAGCTTTCTGACCTTGGTATGCCCCCGGACAGGCTGAAGGCATTTGACAGAATGATCCACTCCGCACACGGTATCATCCTGGTCACGGGGCCTACCGGTAGCGGTAAAACGACCACCCTTTACGCTGCCCTCAGTACGATTAACAACCCGGAAATCAACATTATCACCATAGAAGACCCAGTTGAATACCAGATGGATGGCGTAGCCCAGATTCAGGTCAACCCCAAGATCGACCTCACCTTTGCGAGGGGACTTCGCTCCATTGTGCGTCAGGACCCAGATGTCATCCTCATAGGCGAAATCCGTGACCTGGAAACGGCGGAAATTGCCATTCAGTCCGCCCTGACCGGCCACCTGGTCTTTTCAACCCTTCACACCAACGATGCAGCCAGCGCTGTGACACGTCTGATCGACATGGGAATTGAACCGTTTCTCGTAAGCTCTTCGGTCATTGCCATCTTGGCGCAACGGTTGGTGCGCGTCGTTTGCGATCAGTGCAAGACAGCATACACGCCTGATGAAGAATCGCTTCGGAGTATTGGCATATCGCCTGAAAGACTTGGCGGCAAAAAGATATACAGGGGTAAGGGGTGTCCCGCCTGCCTTCATACAGGCTATAAGGGTAGAACAGGAATCTTTGAGTTCATGGTCTTAGATGAGGCCATTAAGAACCTCATCCTGAAGACCTCGGATTCCAACTCCATAAAACGTGAAGCCGTCAATCAAAAAATGATCACGCTCCGCGAGGACGGGGCACAAAAGGTACTGGACGGAATTACAACCATAGAAGAGGTTTTCCGAGTAACACAGCAATGACAAAACAGGTTCGAGGGTTCAAGGTTCACGGTTGGCGGTTAAACTGGTAAAATCAGCCGTAAGCTGTTAAAGGTAACAACCCCCGGAACCTAAACAATCTGGGTAGTTAACAAAAAAACATAAGATTGGAGATGGATGCTTATGGATAACTCATTGAAAGCATTGAGAAATCTTGCTCTTGTTGGACATGGCGGTTCGGGGAAGACCTCCCTTGCAGAGGGATTACTGTTTACCGGTGGCACAACGACGCGTCTTGGTCGAGTGGACGATGGAAACAGCGTCATGGATTTTGAGCCAGAAGAAGTTCGACGGCGCATTAGTATCAGTTCGGCGTTTCATCACTATGTGTGGAAAAAACACCGCGTCAATATCATCGACACGCCTGGAGACGCCAATTTCTTTTCAGATACCAGGTCCTGCCTCCAAGGTGCAGATGGAGTAATAGTTGTAATTGATGCAACCGACGGCGTAAAGGTACAAACGGAACAAGCCTGGGATTTTGCGGACCAACTCGAGATGCCGAGGCTGATTTTTATCAACAAAATGGACAGAGAACGGGCCGATTTTTCCGGTACGGTACAGGATATTGGGCAAACACTCAATCTGAAGCCGTTGATTCTCCAGATTCCGATAGGTTCTGAAGAAAGCTTCAAAGGTGTTGTCGACCTGATTACTCAGAAGGCATATTTCTATGACAAGGATGGAAAGGCAAGCATTGGGGATATCCCTGCCGAACTACAAGATCAGGTTGCCGCTGAGCGCGAGGCATTAGTGGAAAATGTTGCCGAAGCCGAGGATGCCCTGCTTGAAAAATACCTGGAGGGAGAAGCCCTCACCGACGAAGAAATTGTGAGCGGAGTTCGCAAAGGCACACTAACACGCGTCTTTGTCCCGCTTCTGTGCGGTTCGGCCACAGGCAATATCGGAATCGATCTTTTGATGGACTGCATAAACGGATATCTTCCCTCACCACTTGATCGCGGTGTACAGATTGGTAAGGATCCTGATACAGGAGAGACCTGCGAATGCCACCCTGACCCAGATGAGCCCTTTTCGGCTCTTGTCTTCAAGACCATGGCCGACCCATATGCAGGCAGATTGAGCATCTTCAGGGTCTACTCGGGCTCCATCACCCCGGACGGTACCTTTTACAACGCCTCAAAGAAAGTCAAGGAACGATACGGACAACTTTTGAGCATTGAGGGCAAAGAGCAGAAGCCTATTACCCATGCAGGGCCTGGTGACATTGTCGGGATCGCCAAGCTGAAAGAGACTGCCACAGGAGACACGCTGTGCGATGAAGCCAGGAAAATTTGCTTTGAAACAGTTCAGCCATTACCTACCCTGGTGTCGTATGCCGTAGAGCCAAAGTCCAAAGGTGATGAAGATAAGCTTTTCAGTTCAATTTCCAGGATGCTGGAGGAAGATCCGAGCTTAAAGCTGGATAGGGATCCCCAAACCAGGGAGTTCGTTATCTCGGGAATGGGCCAGATCCATATCGAAACTATGTGTGAAAAGCTCAAGCGTAAGTTCGGCGTAGAGGTAAATCTGAGAACCCCCAAAATCCCATACAGGGAAACTATCAAGCGGGCGGTTAAGGGCGTAGTTTATCGTCACAAGAAACAAACAGGGGGTCGAGGCCAATTTGCCGAAGTACATTTTGACATCTCGCCGCTGCCGGAAGGTAAGGGCTTTGAATTCGAAAATGCCCTTGTAGGCATGAACGTCCCGCGCAACTTCGTCCCCGCGGTGGAAAAAGGAATAGCAGAAGCAATGCAATCTGGAGTCCTTGCCGGTTACCCTGTCGTGGATGTACGTGTTCGCTTCTATGACGGAAAGTCACACGAGGTCGATTCTTCCGAGATGGCCTTCAAGATTGCGGCATCTATGTGTTTCAAAAAAGGGGTACAGGAGGCCAAGCCCACTCTTCTTGAGCCGATTGTCAACCTTACCGTTACGGTGCCAGAAGAGAACATGGGGGATGTGATTGGAGACTTAAACGCCAGGCGTGGCAAGGTCTTAGGCATGGAAGCCAAGGGTAAGAAACAGGTTATTCGTGCTCAGGTACCAATGGCCGAGATATTGAATTATGCACCGGATTTGACTTCCATAACAGGCGGCCGGGGTTCATTTACATTCGAGTTTGATCGATACGCAGAAGTACCCGCTAACATTATCCAAAAGATTGTGGAGCAGGCCAAGAAGGAATAAGGCGGCAAACCTGATCATCTCCCGGCTCATCATTGACTACTCCATGTTTTGCAGCCCGCAATGCTTTAGTGCACTTGTATCGAGCATTCGCGGTAATCCGCCCCGTTCTGCGGGAACAAATCCAAGCACTTTTTTCCACACTTTCTCATCCTCCATGCAAAAATAGATCAATACGTCGGGGGCAAATTCCCTGATCCATGTCGCCACCTTCCTGTAAAGCTCGATACGCAGAGGTTTAAAATATCGTAGTTTGCCGTCGAGCCCCGGGACAAACTCGCCATAGAGAATCCCGGATTGCGGAAATCGCTTCTGAATAACCGGCTTTAAGCCCGGCATAAACCGAAAAGAACCGAGACTGATCCAGACGATATTGTGGGCTGATACAGCAGCGAAGAGCTGCTCGATCAATTTCTTGTAATCTTGCTCCCAGCCGTCATACAAAATCAAAGGATCAAAATGGAAAGCCAGCGGATAGCCCCACGCTTCACACCGGCTTGCAGCCTGAAGGCGGGCTTCCAGGCTCGCTGTATGGCGTTCTTCGCTGCGGATTACCGCAGGCGGGTTGAGAGACCAGGCCACAATCGTTTTTTTATTGTGGGGTAAACCTTTCAGGTTTTCTACCGAGCATGTCTTGGTCTTGAGCTCCAGCACAATGCGATCCTGCCGGCCAAAGTATGGCACTAACATCTTAGAAAGCCCGGTCCAGGGTTCCCATATAAGGCTATCTGTGAATTCTCCCGTACCAAGACGGCGAAATGGAGGTTTGTTGCAGGCAAAAAGACTATCCAGTTCTGCAAAAAGAGCTTCTTGATTCACGAAATACTGTAGCACCGGTGGGTGAAAGTAGGCCTGCAAGATGCAGTAAGAACAGTCCATCGTGCAATATGTGCCGATATGAAGTATCTGGTAGCCGCAGCAAATATAAGATTTTGTCCCGGGGCATTTTCTTATAAAACGTCCCCGGTTGCGTGTGAGAAAAAGGATGCGCTTCCCCTGCCCGATCGGGTCGGCATGTGCAGATAGCGCTCGATACAATGCAGTTGAGTCCTCAACCTCACTGATGGAAGCATGTTGAAGACGCTCCTTTAGAATTGCTACAATCGGATATTCGCAAACTGCCTTATCGATGTAAAGACTGGAAATCATACAACTGAAAAAGGTGTGGGCGCGGTTTAAAAATCTGTCAGTATTTTTCTAAAGGCTGCCTTTTTAGAGATGGCCTCCAGGTCCCGCCGACAGCGGTTAAAATCCTCCAGACTCTTAAATGTCATTCGCAGGCTATATGTATCCCCTTCAAAATAAGGAGGGGGGGTCAGGTGTAGATGTGATCCAAGTTTAAGCTCCTTTAAACTTTCCCGGAACGTTTCTTCTGCTCTGGCAAGCTCCGGGAAACGCCGTTGCTTCAAATAGGCTCTCAACTTTGAGCCTTTCTCGTTTCGGTTCAAATCAGGGTTTTCCATGATATCACTGACTTGCTGACATTGAAGGATCTCCGCCGGCCATATCCCCTCTCGAACGGCGATTTCTCCCACCAGCGCAATAATCTCTCGCTGTTTATTCCGGCTTAGTTTCAGCTTTTTGAAAAGATCAAAAAAAGAAATCGCATCCATGCAAGTAAATTTGCACAAATCAACCGCCACCTCAAGAGATATAGTTTCATCCAGGATCCCTGCTTGAATTTCATCCGGCAGTTCGACGAGGGTACTTATCTTTGTGAAAACCTTCTTGTTTGGTGGAAATCCAAGCAGTGGTGCCAGGACTTCAATCTCATTTCCGGGATGAATATATGCTGTTAGTTTGTGAATTCCTC
The DNA here is from genome assembly GCA_003647435.1 of Deltaproteobacteria bacterium. GTDB lineage: Bacteria > Desulfobacterota > Desulfobacteria > Desulfobacterales. Next base: position 5,972 of record QMMV01000121.1, read on the forward strand.
TCGCTTGCTCTATAACGTTTAAGCAACGATGAGCCCTGTTATCAAGTATCGCTAATTTAAGCAAATCCGGCAATGGCACCACTCCAGGGAGGACCCGGGCGGGAATCGTTGGCCAACCTAATATCTGGCATGCCTTGACCCGCCGAAACCCGCACACAATGCGATACATTGAACCGCCTTTTCCCGCTAAGACCGGCGGATTAATGAGACCGACGGCCTCGATAGATTCCACAACGCTATCCGCGTCAATCGATATGCCGAGCCGGCAGGTAGTGTCTCTTAAGTCAATCTTTGATAAAGGAACCGTTTTTTCTTCGTATTCGTATTTCATCTCTTTGCTCTTTGCATCCTCTGCAGTAAAGGGTTGCAATAAAAAAAGAAAAACGTAACACTTTAGCTCTTTTAAAAAAACAGACATACGGAGCGGACAGGCCATCCGATTGGAGACTGGCTCACTGTCTGAGAGCATTACTGAGCGTTGAGAAAAAACAGTATCCTGGATATTCA
>QMMV01000122.1 GCA_003647435.1 Deltaproteobacteria bacterium
GTTTAGCCTTATGAAACAAACAGGATCACAAGAGCTTCAAGGGCGGTCAAATTTTAACTCGTGTAACTGTTTGAGCGTGGTAGCGAGCGTTAAGAAAGAACAGGCGGCCGCCAGATTGCTATTGTACACTGAACAAAGCGTAAGGCCTTGACCTTGTGTAAAGAATAGACACTGTTCTTTCTTTACGCTCGCTTAGATGCGAGTTTTACACGGGTTCAAATTTGATTGCCCTTGAAGCGAGCATTTTTCAAGAAGCTAAATTGTTACCTTGCTATTTGTTCGGCTGGTCCTCACCTATCTCGATACGTCTGGCGTCTGACCAGAGACCTTCAAGGTTATAAAAACGTCGTACAGGTTCATAAAAGATGTGAATGACCACATCGCCGTAATCCATGAGGACCCAGTGTCCTTCGCGAAGTCCCTCTATGCCTAAGGGCTCGATTCCCTTTGCCTTGAGCTTGTGTTCCACGAGCTCTGCAATGGCTGACACCTGCCGGTGAAAGCGGCCGCTGCATATAATAAAAGTATCTGCAAAGGAGGCCAGTTCACGCACATCGAGCACGACTATGTCAAAGGCCTTCATGCCAAGCACTGCGTCGACAAAGTCGTCTACCCTCGGGTCATAGGGTAATGTCATTTGTAAAGCCCCTTTTTCATGATAAAATATTCAACTGCATCCGGTACCAGGAAGCGGATTGAACGGCCCAGCCTCACTTTTTCCCGGATCTGTGTAGCTGAGATATCGAGATGGGTGATGTCGAAGCAAAAGATAGAGTACCACTGTGGGTGTCTATATTCATTAGACTCGGGTCTGTATTCGTATTGGCTTGATATGTTAGTATGGATAAAACCTTGTAGATTCTTCACGCGGGGGCCGGGACGGGTCATGACAATGAAATGAGCGGTTGCAAGAAGCTCCCGGTAGGATTTCCATGTGTTGATTTCGGAAAAGGCATCTATACCAACAACAAAGTAGATCGCGCTTCTTGGATCAGAATGGTTGTGAAAGTAACGCAGTGTATCTATCGTGTAAGACGGGGCGGGGCGGGTTAACTCTATGTTACAGGCTTCAAGGAAAGGTACATTCTGTACCGCCAGATCCACCATCTTGAGTCGATCGATCGCCTCTGCCATATCCCGCCTTTCCTTGTGAGGGGGATGGGCAGAGGGTATTAGCAGGAGCCTATCCAGGTTGAAAGCCTCCCTGACTTCTACCGCGGCTCTGAGGTGGCCCAGGTGGATAGGATTAAAGCTGCCGCCAAAAAGCCCTAACCGCACAGATACCCCTTTATGTCCTTATCTGGCCATCGCCGAAGACGACAAACTTGGTGGTGGTCAGCTCTTCAAGGCCCATGGGACCATAGGCATGGAGCTTTGAAGTACTGATCCCTATTTCCGCTCCTAGGCCCAGCTCTCCACCATCATTAAATCGCGTGGAAGCGTTTACCAAAACTACGGAGGCATCCACATCCCGCAAGAAACGACGGGCCCGGCAGTAATCCGAGGTAACAATCGCTTCGGTGTGAGCCGATCCGTACCGGGCAATATGCGCAATAGCTTCATCCAGGGACGAGACAACCTTTATGGAAAGTATGAGATCAAGATATTCTTTTGCCCAATCTTCTTCTGTGGCGTCCTTGATTCCCCGAACTATGTTGCAGGTTCTGGGGCATCCACGCAACTCCACCCCTGCATCGATGAAACGCCTGGCCATTGGAGGCAGAAAGTCTTCAGCTACCGCTTCGTGGACCAGCAACGTTTCCATAGCGTTGCACACGCCTGGGCGCTGCACCTTTGCATTCCAGGAGATCTCGTTGGCCATTTTGAGGTCTGCATCCTCGTCCACGTAAACGTGACATACTCCTTTGTAGTGTTTGAGAACGGGGATTGTCGAGTTGTTAGCCACAAATCTTATCAATGACTCCCCACCCCTCGGGATAATCAGGTCAATAAAGTCATCCTGGGAAAGTAGCGCCTCTACGGCGGCCCTACCCCTTACAGGGACCACATGGACTGCGCTTTCCGGTATGTTGGTTTCCCGGAGCGCTTCCTGGATAATCTGGCCCAGGATTGAATTCGAATGAAAAGCCTCTGAGCCACCACGGAGGATCACCGCGTTGCCGGCCTTCAAGCAAAGTCCTGCGGCATCTATGGTTGCGTTTGGTCTCGCCTCATATATCATTGCTATTACACCCAGAGGGATCCGTACTCGACCGACCTGAAGACCATTTGGGCGCAGCCACATACCGGTTACTTGCCCAACAGGGTCTGGCAATCGGATCACATCACGCAGCCCTGTTGCCATACCCTCTATGACTCCATCGGTGACTGCGAGCCGATCAATCATGGCATCAGAAAGTCCCTTTTTCTTGGCCAATTCAAGGTCCTTCTCGTTTTCGGCCTTGATAACGTCGGCCCTGTCGACAAGCTTGTCCGCAAGCCGCTCCAAGGCTTCATTTTTCTTCAACGTAGATAGAGCAGCTACCGATCTGGCTGATTTCTTTGCGGATTTTGCTATATTACGTATGGTTTCTTCCACTGACATTGAGAACCCTCCTTTCGATCCGGAGTGATGACGAGTTGTTTTTATGAGCCGACAACTTTACACGTAAAATGCCTTAAATACCGTGGTGAAGATGCTCGGAACAGCTTGTTGCGTCACTGCAAACCTGCCGTATCATCTGTGTCCAGTACCACTAAGTTATCCCTATGAATCACCTCGTCATATTGCTTATAGAGCAGCTTTTTTTCAATCTCTCTGGTTTTGAGACCCATGACCTTTCTTGTATCGGAAGCGCTGTAATTTACCAGTCCCTTGGCAAAGGCCACGCCATCGGGGTCCAGGCAGCGCACCATGTCGCCCACACGAAAATCACCCTCTACGTCCATAATTCCAATGGGGAGCAGGCTCTTGCCATGTTTGCAGATGGCCGTTACCGCGCCCCCGTCTACTTTGATCGCCCCCCTGGCTTTAAGCGTAAAGGCAATCCAGCATTTTCTGCTTGTCATCTTTTGCTTTCCGGGTACAAAAAGTGTTCCAACATCCTTGCCCTCAAATAACTGCTTCAGAATATTGGGCTTCAGGCCGCTTGCGACCAACATAGGAATACCGCTTGTTGTTACCTTTTTTGCCGTTCTGACCTTGCTTGACATACCGCCTGTTCCCAGCCCTGAAGGGATACCGGAGGCCGCTCTTTCAATAGAGCGGTCTATCTTCCGCACTAAAGGGACAAGTTTAGCATCTTTGTGTACACGCGGATCCTTATCATAAAGGCCATCAATGTCAGTTAGGCTGATCAACATCTGGGCATCCACGAGGTTAGTAATCATTGCCGAAAGGTTGTCATTGTCTCCAAACTTGAGCTCATCTACTACAACTGTATCATTTTCGTTGATGATAGGAACGATCTGCCACCCGAGCAACACATTCAAGGTATTCCGTGCATTTAAGTAACGTCTCCGATTACAAAGATCATCGCGGGTGAGCAAGATCTGGGCCACTTTTTTTTTGTAAGGCGAAAAGGCCTTCTCATACTCCAGCATAAGCCTCGATTGTCCCAGGGCGGCAACCGCCTGCTTGTGGGGAATATCGGCAGGTCTTTCTTTCATATCCATCTTTCTCATACCACAGGCAATGGCACCGGAACTCACAACAACGACCTGACAACCTCGGCTAATCAATTCCGACACCTCCCGCGCAAGCCGCCTCAGGACAGGGATGTTGAGGCCCTTGTTATGGGTGAGAACACCTGTACCCACTTTTATTACAGCCCGCCTCACACGGCTGAAGAATTCTTTTCGAATCTGGATCCTTTTTTCTCTTTCGGTGATGTCAGTCATGTAACCTCAGGCACCTAAGGGATTTTACTCACTTCCTATCACTTTGGCCCTTTCAGGAAGTATAGATGCGAATCTTAGAGGGCATGGTATGTTCAAAAACGTAAACTGATACCTCATTTCTTGTTCCGTGCATCTTCTACAAGGTCGGCTAAATGGTCTATTAGTGGCTTTAGTCCTTCTCCTGTGAGTGCCGAAATGAGCCAGATGTCTTGATTCAATGGCTTAAGACCTTCGCGCGCTTTATCCGCTACTGCCCTGGCTTCCGGTTTATCTATTTTGTTCAAAACAATAACCTGGGGCTTTTGAGCAAGCTCCGGGCTAAAGAGCCGCAACTCTCGGTTGATAGTATAGTATGGCTTAAGGGGGTGGTCTGATGGCAAGGCCGAAAGATCTATGAGGTGAATCAAGACTCGGCTTCTTTCTACATGCTTGAGAAATCTGGTTCCCAGCCCAACACCCTTGTGGGCTCCCTCAATGAGCCCGGGGATATCAGCTATAACAAAAGGATCCCTCTGTTCAGGTGTAACAACGCCAAGGGAGGGTGTCAGGGTGGTAAAGGGATAATCAGCAATCCTGGGCCGGGCTGATGATAGTTTTGAAATCAAGGTTGATTTGCCAGCGTTCGGCAGCCCTATAATGCCGGCATCGGCCAGAAGCTTGAGTTCTAACTTCAAGAAAAGAGTCTGTCCGGCTTCGCCTTTTTCTGCATATTCAGGTGCGCGGTTTCTTGAAGATGCAAAGTGTTGATTCCCCCGTCCGCCGCGGCCACCGCGCACTGCAACGAAAGAGTCGCGGACTCCCCGGAGGTCCTTGAATATTCGGCCTGTTTTAGCATCCTTGATGGTTGTTCCCTGGGGAACAAAGATAATTAAATCCTTGCCGCTCTTTCCTGTCTGATTCTTACCGCGTCCGTTGGCGCCCCTCTGTGCCTTGAAATGTCTCTTAAAGCGGAAGCTGTAAAGGGTGTGCATCCGGGGCGTAGTTTGAAAAACGATATCGCCACCTTTACCGCCGTCACCACCATCCGGACCACCCTTCGGGACATATTTTTCTCGCCTGAAACTTCTGCAACCATCACCGCCATCCCCAGACCGAACAGTGATCAACGCTTCATCGACAAACTCCATCAGGCAGAGAGAGGGTAAACACTTACCTTCTTCCGGGACCGCCCCATTCGCTCAAAAGTTACAATTCCATCAATCCTGGCAAAAAGGGTGTAGTCCTTTCCCATCCCGACATTATTGCCGGGGTGAACTTTTGTTCCCAGTTGTCGTACCAATATATTTCCTGCTGAGACTCTTTGACCACCAAAGCGCTTGACGCCGCGCCGCTGACCAATGCTGTCCCGGCCATTTCTTGAACTACCTCCAGCTTTTTTGTGCGCCATATTTTTCCTCCTTGAACGTCCCTTCCGGTACGAGGCCCGCAAAAAAGATGCCACTCGGCCTGAAACAGAATACAGTTTGCTGCAATCGATCTGTTTCTGCCGAAAATTACTTCTATCTTGCAGCCTTGATGCAGTCTATCTTCAATGCCGTATACTGCTGCCGGTGACCACGTTTTTTACGATAACCTTTACGCCTCTTGTACTTGAAGACGATAATCTTTTTTGCCTTTCCCTGCTCGACAATATGGCTGCTTACCGTAACATCATCAAGTGTGGGCTGCCCCACTTCCATACTGTCATCGTCACAATACATAAGTACCCGATCGAATAAGATGGGGGCACCGATTTCTCCAGGTATCTTTTCCACCCTTATCGTCTGGCCTTCAGAGACCTTGTACTGTTTCCCCCCGGCGGATATGACAGCGTACATAACAGCGAAACCCTTTCTGTATCGATATCGAGAATAAGTCTTTGGAATCAACAGCAAAAGAACGGTACTTCCGCATAATTGTAAAGGAATATTATAACTATGCTAATTCCCTTGTCAACAGAATTTTTGTTCAACCTCGGTCTCAGATCTTAGAAGGTAATCCGGGAACAACATTAGAGCTCGGCTTGCTTCGGTCGCAATCGGACTTGCGCTCATACCGGGTCGAAGAGGAATAAGAGCCATTTGGGGGGAGTATCACGTATTCTTCCTTAAAAAATTATTCTTTTTCGTCTTTCGTCCCAGCATTCCATGCTAAGTCAGGTTTTTCGAATATTCCCTGTTTCATACATTATCATTGCATAGATACGAAAGTTCAACTATTTAACCTTGCAGGCTATTGCAGCATTCCGTTCTTCGTGGCGAAAAACTGCTCCTGAAAGACAAGCGATTACAAGAAGTTGAAGAAATTCCGAAACGTAACAATTAGGGTTGAAAATACTTGCATATGGTGCAATATAAAACCATGGTATCAACTGAGGTGTTTAAGAAAGCAGACGCAATCAGCGAGACCTTTGAACAACTCCTTTGAACGGCCATTATGAATTTTGTACCTAAATGGAAGCCTATGCGGCCTGAAATTTGGCTATCAGTTTAGCTTTTTGAAAATATTATTGCGGACAGGCCATCCGATTGGAGACCGTCTCAAACTCAGACAGTGAGCCAGTCTCCAATCGGATGGCCTGTCCGCTCCGTATGTCTGTTTTTTA
>QMMV01000123.1 GCA_003647435.1 Deltaproteobacteria bacterium
CATCCGATTGGAGACTGGCTCTCTGTCCGAGTTTGAGACGGTCTCCAATCGGATGGCCTGTCCGTTCCGTATGTCTGTTTTTTAAAAGAGCTAAAGTGTTACGAGTTCATAAATATAGATAGTATGCCCGATGTTGGCCTTCGGCCTAAAGGAGCGAAGCCACGTATAGATGCCAGGTCTGATTGACATGGGCGGGGTGGTATAGGTAATAACGTAGGGCAGGCCGTATAGATAATTGGCGCTGACCGCAACGTAGCCGGATTCTGCATGTTGTCCAATCAGGTGATAAGGTATTCCATAGATGGCTGGGTCTACATGGCCAAAGTAGGCTAAGCCGACCTCTTTTATTTTATTCTTTTCCATGTAACCCTTCAATCTTTTCAAATCCTGGCCCCAATCGAGGTTTGAGTCTAAGAGGTGATGGCAACCTCTGTCGGGACCACCGGCCAGCACATTAAAATACGCCAGGTAATCTGGAAATATTGATACGGAAGAAGTCACATACGCAACAAGCAGCACGCCGGTAGCCCAGCGGGGCAGCACCTGGCGTAGTCTGAGTTGAGCGAGCCGGCCCAGCCAGACAAAGAGAAAAGGAAATACAGGCAATATATATCGCAATCCCACATTAATGTTATTAAGGAATGAAAAAACAACAATTATGACAAGCACGGGAATAAGGAGGAATAACCGATCCCGTTCTCGATCCCGCTTCCCAAAAGCATAAAGAATACATATTATGATGCCAATATGCAGCGGAATTGGTGTCTTAACAACAAAAGCATATATGAAATAATACCACCACCCCGTGGTAGAAAGCCTTCCTCTGAGATAGTTCAAAAAAACCCCTCGCTCTGAATCAAGCTTTTGACGGTCAAAGCCACTTAAATAAGCTGCCGGAATTGGCAAGGGAACAGCATTAAACGGAAAGCGATTCAATTTGCTGAAAAACTGGCTCTCATGAGGTATAGACCTCAAGGTCTTAAAGCTTTCCTGAAATCCATAGCCAAGGTTCAGGATAAAGACAGCAACCACTATAATCTCCAGAAGGCGCAAGGTCCCCACCTTGAGAGGCTTCCAAAACTTGGACTTAGACCTTGAAGACAGGGGCAAGAGCAATAAGAATATCGGAAGGAGCAGCAAGGCTGTAAACTTGCTCAACAGAGCAAGGCCGAGACATATACCTGCTCCTATCCATGCCCATCTTCCATTGTTTCGAATGGACCGCCAATAATAATAGACAGCAATAAACATGAAACAGGTACATCCCATGTCGGTGGTGGCAAGCCTCGAGTGAGCCAGTATATTGGGGCTAAAACTGTAAAGCAGCAAGCTAAGAAGCCCCCCTCGTAATCCGTATAGTCCTCTGGCCCAGCGAAATACGTAGATCCCGAGAATGAGCGCAAGGATTACGACCGGGATTCTTCCCACGAAAAATATTCTGCTATAGGCGGCAGCGTTCTTTCTCATAAAATGAGTACCAAATACCCAGGGCCGCCAGTCACCCGCGCCTGCCTCAGACGTATTGGTGTCTATCGAGATGTCCATCGAAAGAAGGGGTAAAGCACAGAGAAGTCTGATCAGGGGAGGATTTTTCCCATAAAGAGAAAAATCTCCAGTTTTCCAGTAATAATAACCGGCAGGCAGGTGAGCGAACTCATCAACGGTGGGAGATTTCAGCCGCATGCTTAAAACACAGCTTATGGACATAATCCCGAGAAGGATGCATACAGGCAGAACAGTTTTATATTTGCATGTATCCGACATATAAAAAGTAAGCTAAACTACTTACTCCCCCTTAAGACCTGGAGGTCGTTGTCAGTGAAGGCTTTTTGCTTATAATCCGGTTTGAACTGAATCGCTCTGGCAAGGGCTGCTCGGGCATCTTCTATTCGCCCCGACCTCGCATAGGCGCAAGCAAGGTTGTAATAGGCTTCCGCTGAAGCAGGCTCGATCTCGATTGCCTTGTGATAGGCCTGTATCGCCTCCGGGTAGCGACCAGCCATGTGATAGACCAGGCCCTTTCCAATCAAGGCCTCGGTAAAATCAGCCCGCTGTGCAAGAGCGATCTCGAAAGCCTGAAGGGCCTCTCTAAAACGCCCCAGGCGGATATAACTCTTTCCCAGGTTGTTATACGCCAGTAGCAGCTCAGGGTCGGCCCGCAAGGCCTTCTTGTATGCAACCACAGCGTCTTCAAATTTACCCTGATTTGCCAGCACATTTCCCAGGTTGTAAAGGGCAGGCGCATAAGCTGAATCTATTTCCAGGGCTTTTTTGAAATAATCGATAGCAGTCGCGTAGTCCCCCCTTTCCTCAGCAATGATACCGAGATCTGTGTAGGGGGCCTTGAACGTGGCTCTCTCATCGATGACCTTCCAGTTCACAAACAGGGCCAGTGTACCCACTGCAAGGAGCGCAGGGATTGTGGGTTTGAAGTTGTGCAACCGTAGTGTTTCAACAGCTCGATCAAGCGCATAGCCTCCAAACACGATCAGGGCGGGAACAATAGGAAGGCGATACCGGGATGCCATGTGAAACGGAACAATCGAGGCCATATAGCCGAATATAACTATAATGAAAAGCCATGCTGCAGGGGTTTTTCTCCCCAAATAGAGCCCAAAAAGCCCGAGAGGAGCAATGATACCAAAATGCAACAGGAGGATCCGTAAGATAGGAACCCTTTCCCTGATAAAGTAGTAATTGTAATTGTCAGGGATTTCAAAACGGTTCCAGAACATAGCTGCCTTTTTCAAAAGAAGCCTCAGCGCCTTTTGAGGATTTTGCCTGATGAAACGCAGACCTTCTCTCAACCAAAAGTTAGAGATTTCAGACGGTTTCATCGATTTTCGATGTGTCCTGCGCAAGGCCTCGGCCCTGAAATCTGCTTCCTCATATTCGGGTATAAGGCGGATGTGTTCAGGGTTCTCAAAAAAGCCGTTTGCTCTCGGATTGTTCCCGATATAGAAATTCTGACCGGCCTGGCTGGTGGTAAGAACAAAATCGCCGCTCACCACGTAATTGCGAACGGTGACTGGCAGTATGAAAAGAGCCGTGCCTGCAACAAATGCCAGTATCGAGATAACAGCCGTGGACACTGAACAGGGTTTGAGGACCTTTACCATCCACAGGGCAATCAGCGGCACAAGCAGCACGAGATTGCCGCGGGTCAGAATAGAAGCACCAAGGGCCGCACCTGACAGCAGCCAGAGGTGCGAAGCAGGTCTTCCAAGACTACAAATAAGAGCAAAGAGCGTAAGGTCTGTAAGAAAAACGCTGATTCCATCTTTTCCTATTGCCCCATCATAGAAAACAAGAATGCCGTAGAGAGCAACCAACACTCCGGACCATGCGGCGGCGTTGCGGCCAAAGAGCTTTCGTGCTGTCCAAACGACAATAACACAGTTAACAGCCCCGAGAATCAACTGGACCAGGCGGACGAGATTCAAGTTATGGCCAAAACACTTGTACAGGACCGCTAAAAAGTATGGATACAACGGGGCTTGATAAAAAGCCCTATTGCCGAGCCAGTCACCATTGGCGATGGTCACCGCCATGCGATCGTAAGCGGCGGCATCCAGGCTGAGGTGTGGGGTCGATGGAAGAGACTGAATTTGGGCAAGATAAACCAAGCGAAGCAACAGCGCAAACAAAAAGAGGGCAAGGGCTAGCCGCCGGTCGTCAGAGGAGGCAATTCTGTCGAAAATGTTTCCAGGCACCATATTACCGTTCACTGTTGTGATTCGTCGCTACCCTCCGGTATCCACCCAGTAGGGGCGATTCATGAATCGCCCCTACTGCCTACTGCCTGCAGCCTTTTCCCTGGTTTCCACTTCCGGTATCGAAACAGGGTCCAGATGGCGATCAGGCCATCTGTCCACCGGATTTTTTTCCCTTCTCTTATGCTGCGCGGTCTATAGGAAATTGGCACTTCGACAATCTTTTCGCCCATGCGACTTACCTTTGCTGTTACCTCGGGGCAAAACTCAAAGCCTCTCGATTCGAGCTGCAAGTTCTTCATCAGCTGCGCATCGAGCACCTTGTAACAGGTTGGTTCATCAGTAATGTGAATACCATAGAGTAAATTGGCCAGAAGTGAAAGGAAACGGCCCCCGTAATAGAATCTAAGATAGGACGCCTTGTTTTTGCCCAAAATGCGAGAGCCGTAAACCACACGCGTCTTCTTTTCAATGATTGGCTGGATGAGTTTCGGATAATCGGCCGGGTCATATTCAAGATCAGCATCCTGGATCAGGATGATATCCCCTGACGCTTTCTTGAGACCTGTACGTACGGCTGCGCCCTTACCCTGATTTTGCTCATGCAAGCATGCGGTAACGGCCCCACGCTCTTCGAGCGCTTTTACCAGGGCGCGTGTACTGTCTGAAGAACCATCATCGACGACAATGATTTCCTTTTCCAGGGCCAGTCTGATCCTGTTGATCTGATCGACAAGATTTTCCAAGGTTCTTTTTTCATTATAGGCCGGAATAATAATTGAAACCTTCATGTATAGTCCTCTATAAAGTAATTTGGATGATAGTGCAAGATTACAAAAATATGCTGAACTTGTAACTATTCAGTTTAGGCAGGGAATGATAACATGTTGGCTTCTTACTTGAATTGTGAAAAAAATCTCTGTATCATCTTGATAACGGAGGTATCATTTGAATCGCACGTCCTGCATTCTTTTTGGTTTCTTGCTGTTTATTACGGCGCTGCTGGGTGGCACTGCCGGGTATATGCTCATAGAAAAGTGGTCTTTTATGGACGCACTTTATATGACCGTGATTACCCTGGCGACTGTGGGCTACGGCGAGGTTCGAAGACTTTCTCCAAGCGGCCGGATATTTACCATGCTCCTGATTCTGACGGGGGTAGGTTTTGTTTTTTATGTTGCCAGCAGTACGATTCGATTCGTGGTAGAAGGGCGCGTGAGAGAAATCTTGGGGAGGCGAAAATTGGAAAAAGAAATTCAAGCACAAAAAAATCATTATATTATCTGTGGATATGGGCGGGTTGGTAGCAATATCTGTGATATTCTCGCATCAAGATCCATGAAAACAGTCGTGATAGAGAGGGCCCCTGAAAGAATTTCCAAATTGAACGAACGCAACCTGCTCTATATTGCCGGTGAGGCTACCGATGAAGAGAATCTACTTAACGCCGGGGTAGAAAGGGCACGAGGGCTGGTAGCGGTCTTGAAGACAGACACCGATAACGTCTATGTGACCCTGAGCGCCCGACAGCTCAATCCAGAGCTTTTTATCATAGCACGGGCTGGAGAAAAAAAATCAGAAAACAAGCTTCTGGCCGCCGGTGCCGACAAGGTGATTTCTCCGTATCGCATAGGGGCCCAGAGAATTGCACAAACCATTATTCGTCCGACGGTCACTGATTTTCTGGAGTTGGCAGTAATGGATAAAAGCCGCAACATTCAGATGGAAGAATTGCCGGTACACTCATCATCCGGGCTTGTAGGCGTGGCTTTACAGGATTCCGGAATTCGCAAAGACTACAACCTCATTATCGTAGCAATCAGAAGAGCCGGGGGAGAGATGTTGTTCAATCCATCCGCACGAACCAAGCTTCAGGCGGGGGATACGGTGATTGCCATTGGCGAAAAACAGAATCTGGAAGGAATCGAGAAGGTCTTAAACCCTCTGGATTAAATTTTATAGATTATACGATCTTCAGTTATAATGATATCAATGAATCTATCGTGTGGCTCCATCGGGATCTGTCGTACTATTTGAGATTCAAAGGCAAGGGCCACTTTTCGTGTGGTAACGTCAAGCACAGGAATGAACCTGTCATAAAAACCTGTGCCATGACCGAGCCGTCCTCCACGTTCATCAAAGGCAATTCCCGGAATAATTGCGAGATTTATATGCTCTACCGGCATTATCTTGCATCGCTGCGGAATTGGTTCCAAGATTCCCCGGTATCCTGGCTGAACATCCCGTTCAAAGTTATCGATCTTATAAGGGACGATTTTTTTCTCTTTCTGGTCAATGAAAGGAAGGGCGACAATCTTGTTAATTTGCAAAGCATTGCGAATCATTTCTCCGGTCGCCACCTCACTGCCAAAGCTTGCATAAAACAGGACGATTCGGGCCTCAATAAAATTGGCAAAGTGAAACAGGCGGTCCCTAATTGCCTTGCTCTTTTGATAGCGGTCATCATCAGGTATGGCATCCCGCTGTGCCAGGATCTTGCGTCTAATTTCAGCTTTTTTCGCTTTCAAATCTTGCATGTCCTCATTCCGTTATCTGCAGATAAATAGAAATTTTCCATTCCTTTAGCAAAAATTGCAAATAAAGTCAAGTAATAATAGTCATTGACTAAATAATGGCTGCATGGTACGGTTTTGAAAATTTTACAAAATGGCCCCAGATGTTTTCAAA
>QMMV01000124.1 GCA_003647435.1 Deltaproteobacteria bacterium
CCCCGATCTGTCTCTATGTCGAGGTCGGCTATCCATTTGAGTTCGAGGGGGGCTCCTATACGAGACTCAATCAGTTTGCGGTTCTCAAGAAGGATCTTGGCAGTGCCAGAGCCAACAGTCCCAAATCCTAACAGACCAACGCCTATTTTCTTCATGTTTCCACCTCATGAAATTGGTCGAGTAACAAATTGCTAAAGAATCTTGCGAATCCCTCTTATGGCTTGGTTAATGCGCATCTTGTTTTCTATCAGCGCAAATCTTACATATTCATCACCGTATTCACCGAAACCGAGTCCGGGAGAAACGGCTACTTTAGCTTCTCGAATTAACATCTTGCAAAATTCCACGGAGCCCATTTGCAAATAGCGATCAGGTATCTTTGCCCAGACAAACATGGTTCCTTTCGGCTTTTTGACGTGCCATCCTATCCTGTTCAGGCCGCTTACCAGGGCGTCGCGCCTCGTCTTGTAGGTTTCCGCTATTTCCCTGACACACTCTTGCGGGCCGTTGAGTGCGATAATAGATGCGATCTGAATCGGTTGAAAAATACCATAGTCAAGGTAGCTCTTGATACGACGCAGGGCACCGACTATCTCCGCATTTCCGACGCAGAAGCCAACGCGCCAACCAGGCATACTGTAACTTTTGGAAAGAGAAAAAAATTCTACCCCTATTTCCTTGGCTCCAGGTACTTGAAGAAAACTTGGGGCTGTATATCCATCATATACCAGGTCTGCGTATGCAAAATCGTGAATTACCATGATTTCGTGTTCTCTTGCATAATCGACTACTTTCTCAAAAAAGGCCAGATCGACCACTTCAGTTGTCGGATTGTGAGGAAATGAAATGATGAGCATCTTTGGTCTTGGCCATGTTTGCTTTATCGCGCGAATCAAGTTGTCAAAAAAATCGTGCTCTGGACCGAGAGGGATTCCCCGCACGTCCCCACCTGCTATAATTACTGAATATGGATGGATAGGGTAGGTGGGGTCAGGTGATAGAACAACGTCCCCGGGCCGGATAGTAACCAGCACAAGATGTGAGATTCCTTCCTTTGCCCCAATCGTGACTATCGCTTCCGTTTCAGGATCGATGTCGACATCAAATCTCCGCTTGTACCAGTTAGCGATTGCCATCCGGAGCTTGGTAATTCCCTTAGATGAGGAATAGCGGTGATTGCGACCTTTTTTAGCGGCTTCTATCAATTTATCCACGATGTGCCGCGGTGTTGGCATGTCGGGATTGCCCATGCCGAGATCGATAATGTCTTCCCCCGCATGGCGGAAATCCATCTTGATCTGATTTACAGTATTGAAAACATAAGGCGGAAGTCGCTTTAATCTTGCAAATTCTTTCATAGTAAGACCTCGCACACACCTTTTGATGGGCAGGTCGGAAAAACCTGCTACGGTGTTTTAATCTGTGTGGTTTTTGTAGGTTATTATACCACCGCAAACGTATTGTCAAAAAGATTTCTTTTGACTTTTGGATGAAAGTCTTCTATGGAGTGGCCATCATCCAGGTTTCAGGTGTCAGCGGCCTGTTGCCCAAATCCCTTTTCGCTTGGTCTAAAACGTTTTTTGACAAAACTAAGGCTCGCTACAGGCGATGTCAAAACTCACTCTCCGGGCTCAAGCAGTTGACATCGCTGATCTTCCGCTTCGCCAAGATTTGTTAGCAAAAAACGTTTTAATGACCGCTCAAAGGAATTTTTGTTTGGGCAACAGGCCGTCAGCAAAGTGAACATGTAAACCCGAAACCGTCTTTGGTTACGCTCAGTTACCTGCCTGCCGGCAGGTAGGTGCCCGAGTTTGAGGCTGCCTACAATTTAGAAGGAGTTTGCTGTGGGTGGGGGTTTTACATACAAAGATGCTGGAGTTGATATCGACAAGGCCAGTCGTTTCATCAAAAACATTGAACGAATAGTGAAACAGGCCCCTCAATCTGGCGTGATTGCAGGCATTGGTGGATTCAGCGGCCTCTATTCCCTTGATGTGAGCCAGTATGAAAACCCTGTACTGGTTACCTCTACCGACGGGGTGGGCACCAAGCTGAAGGTTGCCTGCATGATGGACAAGCACGACACCGTCGGCATAGACCTGGTGGCAATGTGTGTTAACGACATCGTGGTGACGGGGGCCAAGCCGCTTTTTTTTCTGGATTATTTCTCTACGGGAAGACTGGTACCAAAAACGGCAGAGGCTGTGGTGGAGGGGATTGTTGCAGGCTGTAAAATTGCAAAATGTGCCCTTATAGGCGGGGAGACGGCCGAAATGCCAGGATTCTATGCCCAGGGTGAATATGACCTTGCAGGGTTTGTGGTAGGGATTGTAGACAATAATAAGATTGTCGATGGATCAGAGATTAAAATCGGGCACAAACTGATCGGTATCGCATCGAGCGGGCTTCACAGCAATGGATATTCACTGGTTCGAAAGATCTGCTTTGAAAAACTCAAGCTAAAAGTGGACGACACTATTGATATCCTTGGGAGAACCATAGGTGAGGAGCTTATAGAGCCTACCAAAATCTATTCTAAAATTGTCCATCATCTCGTGTCCGATTTTTCAATATATGGGATCGCCCATATAACCGGCGGTGGGATCGTAGAAAACCTTCCACGTATCCTTCCCTCAACCTGTGCGGCCGTGATCAAGGAAGGAAGCTGGGAGGTACCGCCCGTTTTCACCTTCTTGCGCGAGGCAGGCAATATTCCCATTGATGAAATGAGAAAGACGTTCAATAATGGGATTGGTATGATCCTTGTTGTTTCTGAGGCAGCCGCACAGGCTGTAATGGATTTTCTTGGAACTATGGGAGAGAAGGTCTATATCATAGGAGAGATTGTTAAACGGGAACCTGGAGCCGCACAAGTTAGGTGGGCATAGTACTCACTATGTCATAGACAGCAGCCAGCGCTTCCGGGAGCTTCTCACAGTTTGTGCCGCCTGCTTGTGCCATGTCAGGTCGGCCTCCGCCTCCGCCCCCGACTATGGGAGCAAGCTGCTTTACGATTTTTCCAGCATGATAGCGTTTGATGTGGTCGTTTGTCACCACAGCAACAAGCATTACCTTTCCTGATGCTCTGCTCCCCAGCACAACAATGCCCGACTTCATCTTTGCCTTAAGGTGATCCGCCAGGTCTCTTAAGGCGGCAGGCGTTTCCACTGGTACCTCCCGGGCAAGAACTGAAATGCCGTTGACCGTCCTGATCTCTGAAAGGAGCCGGTCTGATGCCTCGCTCCAGGCCCTTGCCTTGAGGACAGAAAGTTCTTTCTCTATTTTTCTGTGCTCTGAGACGATTTTGCGAACTCTATCTGCAACTTCTTCTGCTTTTACATTTAAGGTTTCTGCGACGGATTGCAGGAGATTAGAGGTGTTTTGTGTATAAGCAACGGCTGCTTTGCCAGTGAGCGCTTCGATGCGTCGCACCCCTGCTCCCACACTCCCTTCACCTACTATCTTAAACAATCCGATATTTCCGGTTCGCTCGGTATGGGTTCCTCCGCACAGTTCTTTGCTGAAATCTCCAATCGTCACGACACGAACGCGCTCACCATACTTTTCCTCAAATAGTGCGGTAGCCCCTGTCTTGAACGCATCATCAGCAGCCATCTCCTCGATATGGACGGGGGTGTTCTGGATGATCTTCTCATTCACCCGGTTCTCAATCTTGCAAAGCGTATCCGTATCCAGGGCAGAAAAATGGGTGAAATCAAACCGCAAACGGTCAGGTCTTACCAGTGATCCTGCCTGTTTTACATGTCTTCCGAGAATCTCTCGAAGCACTGCGTGCAACAGATGGGTGGCAGTGTGATTTCTTGCAGTTGAAAGGCGTCTTTCCCGGTCTACCATCAGATTGATGGTTTCCCCTGTGGAAATACTACCGCGTGAAACCGTGCCTTTGTGGATAATGATGTCATTAGGGGTTCTTACAGTATCATAGATTTCCATGTCAAAGTCTGCACCTGTGATGCGGCCCTGGTCCCCTACCTGCCCCCCGGCTTCGGCATAAAAGGGAGTGGAGTCTGAGACAAGTTCGATGGAATCACCTTCGGTTGCCCGCTCCACGACCGTCCCGTTTCGGACAAGCAACAGAACCCGTGCTTGAGCGCTTGTCTGATCGTATCCCAAAAAGCGGGTTTTAATACCCCTGGCCGAAAGGCGATTATAGGGCTGACCGGCATCATAGCCGGCCTTGCCGGCCCATGCACTGCGTGAACGGAGGCGCTGCTGCTCCATGGCTTCATGAAAGCCTGTCATGTCGAGAGACATCCTTTCATCGCGCACAATATCGTGGATGATGTCGACCGGGAAGCCATAGGTGTCGTACATCCTGAATATGAGATTGCCGGGAACCTCTGAGGCTCCGCTTGCTTGCAATCCTTCGAGGGCGTCTTCCAGAACCCGGAGGCCGGTGTCTAAGGTAGTAAAAAAGCGCTCTTCCTCGTTTTTTATAATGTTTTTGATATACGCCTCTGCATCCAGCAACTCCGGATACGCGGTTTCCATGACCCTGGCAACCTTGCCTGCAGTTTGATACAGAAAAGGCTTCTTCAGTCCCAATGTGCGGCCATAGCGCACGGCGCGCCTGATGATACGGCGAAGCACGTAGCCGCGTCCTTCATTTGAGGGAAGCACACCATCTCCAATCAGGAAAGCCGCAGCCCGGCTGTGATCTGCAACTACCTTGATAGAGAGGTCGCTCTGTGGTGACTTTCCAGGCGAATAACCGGAAAGCTTCTCAATTTCCGTCATGATCGGCCTGAACAGGTCGGTTTCGTAATTGCTGGTCACCCCCTGGGTCACCGCTGCCATGCGCTCCAGGCCCATGCCGGTATCAATGCTCGGTTTTGGAAGTGGGGTGAGCTTGCCCGATTCATCCCGGTTAAATTCCATAAAAACCAGGTTCCATAGTTCTAAATACCGGTCACAATCACAACCCACCCTGCACTCGGGTCGTCCACAACCAACACCTTCCCCCTGATCGATCAGGATTTCGGAGCATGGACCACATGGACCGGTATTCCCCATTGACCAGAAGTTATCTTTATCGCCGAGCCGAACAATCCTGTCTTCCGGAATCCCGGTTAGAGTGGACCAGAGCTTGTAAGCTTCATCATCTTTTTCATAGACTGATACCCAGAGTTTTTCTACCGGCACTCGAAAGACCTTCACCATCAGATCCCAGGCCAGCTCGATGGCCGATTCCTTGAAATAGTCTCCAAAGGAAAAGTTCCCCAGCATTTCAAAAAAGGTATGGTGGCGGCCGGTGCGTCCAACGTTTTCAAGGTCATTGTGTTTGCCGCCTGCACGAACGCACTTTTGACAGCTGGTAGCCCGGACATAGGGGCGCTTTTCTTTCGACAGAAAGGTTCGCTTGAACTGCACCATCCCTGCATTTGTAAAAAGGAGGGTAGGGTCATCGGACGGCACCAGTGATGAACTCTTTACAATCGTGTGTCCCTTGTTTTCAAAATAAGCCAGAAATTTTCTGCGAAGCTCATCTCCGGTCATGTCGTTATTCGTTAATCGGCTTTATTGTAATAATTTCGCCTTTTGAAAGATGCCCCTGAAGCTTCGGGAGGCATGATTGTTTCATAAGCCTAAACTGATACGCTTTGTTGAGGATGCTTTTCGTCGGTTTTCTGACCGGTCAATCCGAGAGCATCCCTCACTTTTTTCTCAATGCGGGTAAAGAGTTCCTGATTTTCCTTCAAGAACTTCTTGGCATTTTCTCTTCCCTGCCCAATTCGTTCGTTATCAAAGGAATACCAGGCCCCGCTTTTGTCAATGATCTTGGTTTGAACACCCATGTCAAGGAGATCTCCTGTCTTAGATATCCCCTCGTTGTACATGATGTCAAACTGGGCTTCCTTGAAAGGTGGTGCCACCTTGTTTTTTACCACTCTCACACGTGTCCGATTTCCTATCACTTCCTGGCCGTCCTTGATGTTTCCAATTTTGCGGATGTCGAGCCTCACGGATGAGTAAAATTTAAGAGCATTGCCGCCCGGGGTTGTCTCCGGATTGCCAAACATCACCCCGATCTTCATCCGAATCTGATTAATGAAAATAACCGCTGTTTTCGATTTGCTGATACTGGAAGTCAGTTTTCTCAGAGCCTGTGACATGAGCCTGGCCTGCAGACCGACATGGGCGTCTCCCATATCACCCTCAATCTCCGCCCGTGGCACCAGAGCCGCCACCGAATCAATCACAACTACGTCCATCGCCCCGCTACGGACCAGTACCTCTGCAATTTCCAGGGCCTGCTCTCCGGTATCAGGTTGAGAAACCCGCAAATCGTCGCAGTTTACGCCACTTCTTCTGGCATACGCAACATCGAGCGCATGCTCAGCGTCGATGAAGGTTGCAATACCTTCC
>QMMV01000125.1 GCA_003647435.1 Deltaproteobacteria bacterium
CTGAAAAAAGGATTCACAAACCTGTATTCACCGCCGCTTTCAAACAGGATGTTGAGCTTGACCATTCGTGTTATTGCCCTCCGAACAGATGATGGATTATTAAATCCAGCTGCCTTCAGAAAGTCAATGGGTCATACACTAATTTTATCAACCATAGGAAGCGGCGAAGCGGACATCTTTTTCAAGGCCGATACAAGGCTATTCTGGTGGACGTGGACAGTTACCTTTTGCAGTTGAGCCAATATGTCCACCTCAATCCGGTACGGACTGGAATAGTTTCACAACCTGAGGCTTATCCGTACAGCAGCTACAAGTCGTTCATCTCCAAGAAAGGGGAGGAGATTGTAACCCGGGATTTGATTTGGGGGATGAGAACGAAGGATGGGCGATTGGGGCCAGAGCGATACCGTTTTTTTGTGGAGAGGGCACTTGGAAGTGAATTAAAGAATCCGTTGGAGAAGGTATATGCGGGTTCGGTGCTTGGAGGGAAGTTGTTTATTCGTGAAGCGTTGGATAAACTGAAAGATGATGTTTTTAAAAGGTAGGAGGTCTCCCACAGGAAGGCCCTTCAAATGCCGTATGATGCAGAAGAAATAGTCTAACAGGTTTCACAGTATTTCGGCACACGTTTTGAGGAGTTGTCAAAACGAAGAGGTTATGAGAGAGATCTGATGGTTCATTTGCTGAAGAACAAGACGGGCATGACGAACAGGGAGATAGGTGAGTTTGTAGGAGGACTGAGTTATTCCGGGGTGTCCAGGGTGGAAGAGCGATTTATTGAGAAGTTAAAGAAGGGCGGGGCAGTAAACAAAGACCTGAAAGCTGTGCTTGGTAAGATGGCAAATGTCAAGGGCTGACCCCATTAACGCGCATTTGATTGATTAACTACTTTACTTCTTTACCAGCGCCACCTTTATAACAAGAGATTTTAACCATTTTAATTGCTTAAATATATGGTGATTACATGGAATTAATCAAAACCGAGATACTCACGGGTGATTGTTTAGAAGTTCTTCAGGATTTTGCTGACGATTCTTTCGATTTAATTGTAACATCTCCTCCATATGTTGATAGAAGAAATAAAACATATGGGGGAATAAAACCTGATAAATATGTTGAGTGGTTTCTTCCCCGTTCCGCAGAGTTTCTTAGGGTCTTGAAACAAGATGGCACTTTTATCCTGAATATCAAAGAAAAAGCGATTAACGGAGAACGGCACACCTATGTTATTGAGCTGATATTAGCCATGCGGCAGCAAGGTTGGCTTTGGACCGAAGAATTTGTATGGCATAAAAAAAATTGCTATCCAGGAAAATGGCCGAATCGTTTTAGAGATGCCTGGGAAAGGTGCCTTCAATTTAATAAATCAAAAAAGTTTAAAATGTATCAGGAAGCAGTAATGGTACCAATGGGTGACTGGGCAAAAACCAGGCTAAGAAACTTAAGTGATACAGACAAAACGCGTGATAATTCAAAGGTGGGAAGTGGTTTTGGGAAAAATGTTTCCAAATGGCTAAAACGGGAAAAGGCTTACCCCACGAATGTGTTGCATTTTGCTACGGAATGCTATAACCGCAATCACAGTGCCGTGTTTCCAAAAGCATTGCCGGAATGGTTCATCAAGTTATTCACTCAAGAGCATGACTGGGTTCTTGACCCATTTCTCGGTTCTGGATCGACATGCGAAGCGGCTCAGGAATTAAATCGGAACTCAGTTGGTATTGAAATTCTACCCGAGTATTGTGAGTTAGTAAAAAAACGCATCTCAAATTACTAATATCGACTATGCGAGGAACAAGCGGATTATGAGGTTAATAACCCAACAGGACATAGCTGAATAGGTCGAGAGAAATATCCCTGATTTCCATCAGAATCGTTCAGATAAACTGAAGAGATTAAGACTCAGGGATGTCCTTAAACGCAAAAATCCATATCTATTCAAGGTCAAAAACATAACAACTGCCAACGATTTTATAAAAACAATTCTTGATGCCTTCCTTTCCTCTCAAGAAGAAAGTCTTTTCGGAGGGTTTTTAGAAGGACTTGCAATCTTTATTTGTAGTAATGTTTATAGTGGTCGAAAGTCTTCAACCGAAGGCATTGACTTAGAGTTTGAAAAGGATGATACAAAATATATTGTTTCCATAAAATCAGGCCCAAATTGGGGAAATAGTAGCCAGATCAATAAAATGAGGGACAACTTCAAGAAAGCAAAACGTATCTTGGGAACAAATAGGCCTACCGGATTTCATGTTATTGCGGTAAATGGCTGTTGCTATGGAAAAGATAATGTACCGAATAAAGGTGATTATATAAAATTATGTGGGCAAAGATTCTGGGAATTTATTTCCGGGAATGAAAACCTCTATACTGAAATCATTGAGCCCTTAGGGCATAGGGCCAAAGAAAAAAATGATCTTTTTCTGCAAGAATATGCAAAAGTAATAAACAAGTTTTCCCTCGAATTTATGAAAATGTTTTGTGATCCATCTGGTGAAATCCATTGGGAAGAAGTCATCAAGTTCAACTCAGGAAGAAATAAAGTAAAGGCATAACAAATTGCTTGTGAGAAATGAGGGACATTCTTACTTTGTGACTTTTAGGTGCATAGGATAAACAGCCAAATCCTACTAAGTAAATGGGGTCAGGATTTTACTATTGAAAAATCGTCTTACTTTTCCAAGAAAGACATAATAAGGCTAGATTGTGATCACTTATAAAAGCATAAAAAGTCATTTCAGAAAGCATCTTTCCCAGAAATGGATCAGGCAGTTAGACTGGATAGAATATCGGTAATCTCCAGGAGTTTACAGAGGGGTTTTGTGCTTAAGACCTTAATAATGTAACTATTATGGAAAGGAATATGGTTACCTGAATACCAATGATCCAGAGGAAGTATCTTGAAAACTTCTGATCAAGGGAGTCTATTTTGGAAGACAGTTCATCTCGGAATCTATCAACTTTCTGATCAAGGGAGTCCATTCTGGAGGAGAATCTCTGATCAAGGGAGTCTATTTTTGTATCTACCTTATGATCAAGGTTGATTATCATATCCTTGAGATCTTCCCATGCCTTCGAATGTTCCTCTACTCTGCCTTCAATATAGGCAACCCTTTCTTCCAATGTTCCTGGCATTCACTCCCTCCAAAAGATCTCAAAATTACAACTTAACTATACATTAAGAATTAACCTGATGTCAAGCAAGGATTTGGCCTGGCCCTTTTGTTTGATATGGTGTGGTGAAAGAGGTCAGCCCTTGACATGGGACAAACTGTCAGTGATCTTATTAACAGGTCTCTTTAGCTTCCTGTCAGTGCTGAGTTGCTCGGAAAACCTCTGATTCACCTTCAATACCGCAGAATGACTGAGCCACCCTAACAGGTCTCCTGACTGTCTGTTGGCAATGCTTATCCAGTATATCAATAGATGAATTGCGATGTCCCTATAGGAGAGTGCCTCATGTTAAGGGCCCCACTTTCTGACGCTTGGTCTTGAATTGATAATTTTTGTTGGATTTTATTCAACCATATGGTATATAATGCCATATGCGGGCAAGACTAATCTATCGGGAGAAATTCATGTATGCCGATGGAGCCATTCGCGAGATGGTTCTATGGCAACTTCCAGAAAAAACTGCTGAGAAACCATATGGCCTGATGAAATACCGCCTGTATTATGGCCTTCATGATGGAACCTGTGTATTGCGTTATGACAATGAGACTGGAAAAGGGGATCACCGGCACAGAGGAGACCAGGAAGAACCCTATCAATTCAAAGATGTGGAGACGTTAGTAGGAGACTTTCTGCAAGATATTGAAAGGGCACGGAGGGGATAGAAATGAAGAAAGAGATCAAGATTGGCATCGGGGATTCCTCGAATACAGCCAAAGGTTTTATTGATGCATGGAAGCGAGCGGAGCGCGGGGAGAAAGTGGAAGCGGAAGAGCGGCTGTATTTCGAGAACCTGGAAACGCTGCTTAAGACCCTCACCTCAGGACGGTGGGTGTTATTGAAAACGTTGCGCACAAGAGGGGCGATGAGCGTCAGATCTCTAGCCAATGAGCTGAGACGGGATTATAAAAATGTTCACACAGATGTGCGGCGACTGGAGAGTATCGGATTAATTGATCGTACCAAAGATGACAAGATAGAAGTGCCCTGGGATATTTTGGAAGCACGGCTTAGACTTGCAGCATGATTGCTGAACCATGTCCCAAAGAGTATCATCGACCATGCCCTCCTTTTTGGTCCCACGAATATCTAGTACATCATGTCCTATCTCTCGAATGGCTCCGATAGTAATCAAAGGCACATTCTCATCAACGAAGATCTTCATGTAGTGCTCGACAATGTCTCAATGGGTGAGATCTGTTCTTCAGCTAATGATGCGCTGTATTCAAGGCAAGCAATGATATCGTCTCTTTTGAGTGAGGGATAATCTAATAGGAGCTCCTCGATGGTGTCTCCATTGGCCAGCATGCGTATGATCTGGTATACAGGAATACGGGTTCCCTTAACGCAAGCTTGCCAATGGCAAACCTTTGGATCAATTAAGATCCTGTCATACATTCTATTACCTCCTTATGTCATCTCAAGATTATATATTTTTATATAACCTCTAGATAAGGATTTTTCAATTCTTTACAATCCCCTTCACATATTCGACGAGTTGAGCGGGCTACGTCAACCCAGATTAAATGAAGGGAAGGGAACTTTCGAGTAGAGATTACATACTCTTGACTGTGTCATGAGAATGTCCTTTTAGGATCTCTTTGCGTCAGAGTGATAATGAGTAGAGTAGGGGCTAACCGATGAAGTGGGTGAAAGCCTACTTGATTACTTACAGCACAGTCGCCCTGAATGGTCCTATCCCGAAGTATTTTTGACTTCGCGTGCCCCCTACCGCCCACTACAATATTCCACGGCCCTTTCCGAAATCATTGCCCGACGCATGCGCTCTGCCGGTATTACAGCACCAACATGTGGCGCCCATGCCTTCCGGCATGGCTTCGCTTCACGGATGCTTGAACAGGGCCATTGCCTTAAATCTATCGCCGACATGATCGGTCATCGCTCAATCCAGACCACCTTCATTTACACCAAGGTGGATTTCCAGGCACTCAATCAAGTGGCCCTTGACTGGCCGGGGCCGGAGGAGGAACTATGACAACTCTTACTTTTCGCAGTAGTCTGGCACAACGATTGGAAAGTTTTGTCACCATTCGACGTTTGTCAGGCACTGAGTATCAAAGTCAAACCAGGCTCCTTGTGTACTTTGACAACTTCCTGGCGAAGCAACATTTTGATGAGTCATGTTTGAACCGTGCGTCCAGCGTTATTTGAGCACCCTCTCACACCTGCATCCGCGCACACGGTACAATAGATTCTCGGTTGTAAACCAATTCTGTCGTTACTTGTCCAGGTTTGAGCCATCTTGTTATACGCCTGAGCCAATTGGCTCTGCTAAATCGGAAACTTCACGAATACCGTATATATTTACTAAAACGCAAATCCAGGGTTTGCTTGCTAAAACGGCTAATCTATAGCCACAACATTCCCTCCGCCCTCATACCTACCGCACTCTCTTTGGCTTGCTTTATACCACGGGGCTACGGATCGGTGAAGCACTAGCCTTAAACATCAAAGATTTCTATCCCCAATCAACACGCCTGCATATACGCGAAGGTAAGTTTCACAAATCACGCTGGGTGCCTCTATCACCTTCAACATGCGCAACACTTAAAAACTACATCCATAAGCGACAAAACCTCATGCCTTCGGTAGATAACGCTCCAGTTTTTATCAGCCTAAGACATAACCGACTGCACTGTAGCACCGTATATCAGACATTAACAAATGCGGTATCCATAAAAGAAAAGGGCATGGGCCACGTATTCACGATTTACGGCACACTTTTGCCATTCATCGCCTTCTTAAGTGGTATAGCGATGGCCAGGATATCAATGCCAGACTCCCGTTGCTGGCCACCTATATGGGCCATGTGGATGTTGGCTCTACACAGATCTATATACAGGCTACACCCGAACTCTATGAGCAAGCCCATCAACGATTTTTAACCTATGTCCGTAATAACAACATAACCCACGGAGGTCTATCATGAAAAGTTCACATCCAGTAGCAGATTATATGCATCCCTTCTTTTACCAGTATTTGGCAGGGGTGAAGGGAGTATCAGATAGCACCATTATCTCTTATAGAGATGCCATCAAGCTCCTTTTGTGCTTCGGGGCTAACCAGCTCAAAAAAACCGGTGGATCGTCTGAACATCGAAGACCTGGGCGAAAAAATGGTCCTTGCCTTCCTGAACCATGTTGAAAATGGGATTGGCAACTCAACCAAC
>QMMV01000126.1 GCA_003647435.1 Deltaproteobacteria bacterium
GAATAATGGAATGGTGGAAGATTGGGTTATCCTGGTTCCGATGCTCTGCGTCGGAACCTCTTTTTTCTTGTACATCATTCCACTGTTCCATCATTTCATTATTCCCTGATGGAGTTTGCAATAGGGCTAATAAACATCTATGATGTCAATAGGTTATAGAAATTCCAAGACATACAATTAGAATTTATATAATGGCTGACCGAAGACCCTGTTTTTTTCAGTCAGAAATTCGAAATCCGAAACACGAAATCCGTGATGTTCTCAAGGCGTCAGCCGCAAACAATTACCAAAATACGAATGTCCCAATGACCAAAACATCCTATTTGCAATGTGTGTAACACTTTAGCTCTTTTAAAAAAACAGACATACACAATAATATTTTCAAAAAGCTAAACTGATACCAATGTGTTAGTTTAGGTAATTCTGTCATTTCGTATTCGCATTTGTTTCGAATTTCGGATTTTACCTCAACGGACGTTTTCACTCAAGCACTATATAGCCAAAACAGCGTGTAGATGCAAATGATTATTGCCGCCGAAACGCCGGCACGGCCCAGTTCATTAAATCTGTTAACGTTGATCCAAAGCTCTTGTTGACAAAACAGGAGGTTTCTTCTATTCAGATTCAGTGTGCACAGGATGGGTATCCGGGAATTGACCAAAGCGAAGGGATCGAAAGTACGACGAAAACATAGTCTCAGGCAGCGGCATAGCTTCTGCGAGCGGTGATATGGCCACTTTGTTGGAAGTATGTGATTGGCACAAAGAATTTGGCGGTCTTCTTGCAATTGCCAGCCTGAGTTTTTCCGTAAAACCAGGCCGCAAGTATGTGAGCGGAGGTTTATCATGCATCCATTATTGACAAAAGAGACAGGCAAAAAATTTCTCCTGTTGGGAAATGAAGCCATTGTCAGGGGAGCGCTCGAGGCAGGAGTGGCATTCGCCACAACCTATCCCGGCACCCCCGCATCTGAAATAGGAGACGCTTTCTTTCGAATAGCGCGGGAATCGGACTTGTATTTTGAATATTCAACAAACGAGAAAGTAGCTCTCGAGACCGCCGCCGGCGCTGCCGCCTCAGGCGTGCGAACAATCTGCAGCATGAAACACGTCGGCCTCAACGTTGCGGCAGACCCATTGATGACACTTGCATACATAGGTGTGCGCGGGGGGATGGTAATTGTGACAGCAGACGATCCTTCAATGTTTTCAAGCCAGAATGAGCAGGACAATCGGTTTTACGCCAGATTGTCCAGCCTTCCGATGCTGGAACCTGCATCATGCCAGGAGGCTAAAGAAATGGCCAGGGAGGCCTTTGAGATCTCGGAGGCTCTGGAGTTGCCTGTAATCCTGAGAACCACAACCCGATTGAATCACTGCCGCGGGATTGTAACCATCGGCCCGCTGAAGCCCCCTGAGAACAAAGGTGCGTTTGAAAAAATCCCTTCTCGCTTTGTCACTGTCCCTGCCACCGCCAGGGTGCGCCACAGGGTACTTCTCGATCAGGAAGAAAAAGCGCGTGATATGGCCGTGAAATCTCCCTTTAACACATTAACAGGCGAAGGCCCGTGGGGTATCGCTGCAAGCGGGATTGCTTTCAACTACGTGGCTGATGCTATCAAAGACCTCGGCATCGAGGATAAAGTGAGGGTGCTTAAACTCGGGTTTACATATCCATTTCCAGACGTCCTGGCAGAAGAATTCATCAGGTCGGCAGAAAAGATCCTCGTAGTGGAAGAATTAGAGCCTTTCCTTGAAGAGAATCTAAAAGTCACAGCCCACACAAACAGTTTATCCACACCCATTTCAGGAAAAGGACCGGGTTTGTTTTCCCGGCTTTATGAATACAATCCCGGCATGGTGCGCGAGGTCATAGCACGGTTTTTTGGAGTTGATTATACCCGTCCGGAATCGATTGATATAAAAGAAGACGGACAGCAGGTTCAACTTCCGATCCGGCCTCCTAACCTGTGTGCAGGATGTCCCCATCGGGCGACCTATCTGGCGGTTAAAACCGCTCTCAAAGAGACTCAGACAGAAGCAATCTTCCCGACAGACATCGGTTGTTACACGTTGGGAATCCTCCCGCCTCTTGAGTGCGCCGATTTTCTCATATGTATGGGCTCAAGTGTTACCTCCGCCGCCGGCATATCAAAGGCAACCGGCAAAAAAGTAATCGCCTTCATTGGAGATTCCACGTTTTTTCACTCGGGGATCACCGGCCTTATCAATGCAGTACACAACAAGCACAACTTTATACTCATAATACTGGACAATGGCACCACCGCCATGACCGGTCATCAGCCACATCCAGGGGTGGAAGTTGCTCCGCAAGAGTGGGACAAACCCTCTATTTCCATTGAGGCGGTAGTCAGGGCCTGCGGAGTTGAGAATGTGGCAGTGGTCAATCCGTTAAACCTGGCAAAAACCAGGAAAGCGGTAAAAGAAGCGCTTGGATCAATAGCCTTTCAGTCGTCATATCAAAGGCCATTTGTCCCCTTTATGAAAGGCGTGTTCTTGGCAAAAAAACGAAACGCCTCTTTGAAGTCGGGCCTGAATGCAACACTGATTGCACTGAATGCATTGATACATTTGCATGCCCTGCGCTTTATAAAAATCCGGATCCCCATGGCACAACAACCATGATAATTGATGAAAACCTTTGTATCGGTTGCGGCTTGTGCATCCAGTTTTGTAGGAAGATCAGGCCCGTGAAGGTTAGCAGAAAGGAGACGCTAAATGGATAAATACCGCATATATCTAACCGGCGTCGGCGGACAGGGTACCTTGCTGGCCACCGTGGTGCTGGCCGAGTCTGCGATTTATGCTGGTTACAATGTTGTAGCCAGTGAGGTCCACGGCATGGCCCAGCGCGGCGGGGTGGTAGAGTCCACCGTAATGATTGGCGATATAAAAAGCTCCATCATCTCCGACGGCGAGGCAGATGTTCTTCTTGGCTTTGAACCATTGGAAACCTATCGAGCCATTCGGAAATGTTCAGCTGGATCTGTAGTCGTCTCAAATACGGTTCCGGTAATTCCTTACGGTGTGGCTATTGGAAAGGGTTCTTATCCGGATGTTGATAAACTCCTTGATTTCATTGGAAGCAAGGTAAAAAGGTTGATTACCATAGATGCGCAGGTCCTGGCACAGCAAGCAGGCGCTGTCCTTTCCGCCAATATGGCCATGCTTGGCGCACTCGCCAAAAGCGGCGCACTCCCGGTCCCAAAAGAGGCATTCGAGGAGACCATCCGAACCAAGACAAAGGCAAGCTTTGTGGAAACCAATCTGCGCGCCTTTGAGCTCGGTTTAGCATCACAGTGAAACTTATTCGCAACTTCAGCATTATTGCCCACATCAACCACGGCAAATCAACCCTTTCTGACCGCCTTATCCAGGCGACCGGTATCGTCTCAGACCGAAATTTCAAAGAGCAGATTTTAGATACCATGGATATAGAACGGGAGCGGGGCATTACTATCAAGAGTCAGGCCATATCGCTGCCATGGAGAGCCAAAGATGGCTTTACTTATACCTTGAACCTCATTGACACACCAGGCCATGTCGATTTCACATACGAGGTTTCACGAGCGCTGGCTTCTTGCGAAGGTGTTCTTCTCCTTGTTGATGCAAGCCAGGGAGTAGAGGCACAAACAGTTGCAAACCTCTATATGGCCATTGATCATGATCTTGAAATCATACCGGTTATCAACAAGATCGATCTTCCGGCTGCCGATGTAGAGCGAGTAAAACGCCAGGTCAAAGATGATCTTGGACTGAACCCTGATTCAGCAATTCTCGTCTCGGCAAAGGAAGGAACCGGTATTGACAAGGTATTCGAAGCAATCGTCCAGAGACTGCCGGCACCCAGTGGAGATCCCAAAGCGCCTTTACAGGCCCTTATATTTGATTCTCACTACGATTCCTACCGTGGCACCATTGTTCATTGCAGGGTCTTTGAAGGGACCCTGAAACCTGGAGACACGATACGATTTATGTCCAACAATGCTGCTTACAAAGTAGAAGAAGTAGGAATCTTCCAGATAGAAAGGGTTTCAAAAAAATTGCTTTCCGCCGGCGAGGTAGGTTATATCATCGCAGGAATAAAGACAGTTAGCGATACGCGGTGTGGAGATACAATTACCCACGATGATCTTCCATGCTCAAGCCCGCTTCCAGGCTTCCGGGAAATCAAGCCGGTAGTCTTTTCATCCATATACCCGGTTGCCTCTGAGGGATACGAAGAGCTGGCAGCAGCCCTGGAGAAGCTGAAACTAAATGATGCCTCCCTCGTCTATGATAGGGACGCATCGGCAGCTCTCGGTGTCGGATTCCGGTGTGGTTTTCTTGGCCTTCTCCACCTCGATGTGATCATGGAGCGTCTGGAGCGTGAATTTGGCCTTTCCTTGATCGCTACTCCCCCATCCGTAAAGTACAGGTTTATCATGAAAGACGGTACCACCATGGTCATTGACAATCCTGCTCTTTATCCCGATCCCGCCATGATTGCCGCAACCCAGGAACCCTACATCAGAGCCTCCATCATGGTGCCCGATCGATACCTGGGGCCCGTGATTAAGCTTTGCCTCGGACGCCGTGGCGTCAATGTAAAGTATCTGTACATCGGAAGCAGCAGGGTGGAGCTTACCTGTGAACTTCCACTGGCGGAAGTAATATATGATTTCTACGACAGGCTAAAAACAGTAACTCAGGGATACGGCTCATTTGACTATGAGATGCTTGATTATCGCGACAGCCACCTCGTTAAACTCGACATCCTAATAAACGGGGAAAAGGTGGACGCCCTGTCACAACTTGTACATCGAGATAGGGCCTATCAGCAAGCGAAGCGTGCTTGCGAACGACTCAGGCGGGAGATTCCAAGGCAGATGTTTAAGATCACCATCCAGGGGGCTATCGGCGCTAAGGTTATCGCTCGCGAAACGGTTTCTCCTTTTCGGAAGGACGTCACGGCCAGGTGCTATGGTGGTGATATTACCCGGAAGCGAAAACTACTTGAAAAACAAAAAAAGGGGAAAAAACGGATGAAGATGGTAGGCTCCGTCATGATACCCCAGTCTGCTTTTCTTGCCGTTCTGAAGCGGGATGCAGGCTAAAAGTTAACTTAACCGCATTCAGACCATCCCTCCCGCTCTTCGCACGGGAAAAGGGCTTTTGGCGCTGCCGGAGGGAGGCCTGGTATGTTGACGTGAAATCTACGGTTCCTCTACCAAGGAAGGATATTTACTGGTGAGTTCAAGAAATCGACGAAACACATCCATGAGATTTACCACGCCAACGACTTTACCCTTTCGTGTGACTAAAGGCTGGCGGATTTTTTCGTAGAACATCACATAAATAGCCTTGTTTATGCGATCCTCTTCGTCTACTAACGGATAAACGGGAGACATAATCTCTTTTACTTTCTTGTCGGCCTCTTTCTGGAGCAGATCCAAAAAGCTGGTATGAAGCCATGCAAAACGATGTTGGATCTCGCCAATTTCGTCGGCTACCTCGAGCGTGCGGGAGCTGACAGCTGCGTAATACGCCCTGGAAAGCTCCGCCTTTCTGGCAGGCTCGGGTACCAGTCCTCTGATCAGATCGTAGATGGATAATTTGCCGACAATATTTTTTGACTCATCTACAACGAAGATCGTTTTGTGATACTTACCCGGGATATTGGCTTGAATCTTTTCATAATTTTTTTTCAGAATGCGCAAGGCAGACCTCATGGTGTCCTCCGGACCAACTGTGTCATATTCTTCAATAGGACTCATGATCTTCTTGACTCTTATTCCTTGTTCCCTTTCCTCTGTCATTCTGCAATCCTCCTTTGGTAAAAAGTTGTATCAACACATCACCGCTCTGTGGCGCAAGTAGGTAGCACTTCCCATATATGAATCGGTAATAAATTTCAACAGATTTTCTCCAGCTACCATCCCGACAGCGAAATCACCCCTAACATAAGTGTTTTCGTATCACTTTAGTCCTTTCAAAAAAAGACAGAAAGAGTGTACAGGATGTTGTCATTCGGGTTTCGGGTTTCGGAGCCTGTAGCAAGCCTTAGATTTGTCGTAACACTTTAGCTCTTTTAAAAAACAGACATACGGAACGGACAGCCCATCCGATTGGAAACCGTCTCAAACTCAGACAGTGAGCCAGTCTCCAATCGGATGGCCTGTCCGCAATAATACTTTCAAAAATCTAAACTGATACGATTTGTCAAAAAAACGTTTTAGACCAAGCGAAAAGGAATTTGGGCACCAGGCCGCATGATACCTGATACTGTTTTTCTTTACGCTCAGTTACC
>QMMV01000127.1 GCA_003647435.1 Deltaproteobacteria bacterium
GGGAAACGAGGAGACCATCGGGTGGGTGTATCAGGGGTTCAACTCTGAAGAACTGGAAGCTGCGTTTCGTGAGGTTCGTGTTTCAGAGAAGAAATTCGAATCACGCGATATTCCCGCTGTCACCCAACTCTTCACACCCCGTTGGATTGTCCGTTTTCTGGTCGAAAATACCCTCGGCCGTCTCTGGCTCGAACTGCATCCCGACTCCCAACTGGCATCTTCTCTGGATTATCTTTTCCCGTTTAAAACTCCCAACCGCCCACTGCTTGCTGTCAAAAGCGTCAAGGAGATAACGTTCCTCGATCCCGCCTGCGGCACCATGCACTTCGGCCTGGTTGCCTTTGACCTGTTCGTAGCCATGTACCGGGAGGAGATGCAAAACGCAGGCCTTCCCGGCTGGCCCCCAAAACCGCCGGTGGCCTCCGAGGAGGAAATTGCCGACTCCATCCTCGCCCGCAACCTCCACGGCATTGATATTGACCCGCGGGCCGTCCAGCTTTCGGCGTTCACCCTCTACCTCAAGGCCAAGACCCTGAATCCAAAGGCCCGGATCAGCGAAAGCCGCCTGGCCTGCGCCAATGTCCACATACTGGACAGGGATAATCTAAAAGGCTTCGTGGAGCAGATACAGCTGGGGCCAATCTACCGGCGCATCCTGACCGCTCTGCAGGCGCGGCTCGAGGACTCGGAACAGCTCGGTTCCCTTCTGCGGCTGGAGGGGGAGATCCGGGAACTCGTGGACAAAGAGCGCAAGCGCTATGAGCGGGAAGGCAAGCAGCTCATCCTCCATGGGTTCACCGAGCAACAGTTTGAAACCGAAGCAAGGCGGCGCGAGTTCTGGGAGATCCTGGAAGTCAAGATCGGCCAGGCGCTCGATGCCTTCGCCCGTGAGCATTCCAACGGGGAAAAACAAACCTTCTTTGCCGGGGAAACCGCCAAGGGCCTTCGTCTCTTGGAAATCATGGCTCAGCGATACGATGTGGTGGTGACTAATCCGCCGTACATGTCCGCAAGAAAGATGAACTCGAAACTCAAGTCTCTTGTCGCGGCAAGTTATCCTGCCGGCAAGGGAGACCTTTACGCCGCGTTTATTCAAAAATGCCTTGACCTCTCCTGCCCGACAGGGCGGGTGGGAATGCTCACGATGCATTCTTTCATGTTCATCAGTTCTTATGAAAAGCTGCGGGCAATCATTCGAGAACAGGCGTCAATTGAAATCATGGCCCATGCAGGGCCGGCTCTTTTCGATGTGGGAAATCCAGGAACCTTGCAGACTTCAGCGTATGTTCTCCGCCGCGAGGACGACCCCGAAGCCCGGCAGAACGTGGAGGGAACCTATTTCCGGCTGGTGAAGGAGCCGGAGAGCGAGGCCAAAAGGCGGCGGTTCGAGCAAGCGGTGGCCGACCTGCGTACCGGAAAAAACGACCCCATCGTGTACCGCTATCGCCAGGGCGACTTCGACGGCATTCCCGGCGGCCCGTGGGTGTACTGGATCACGCCTGGGTTGAGAAAGGTGTTCGAGACCTTCCCCAAGCTGGGGGAGATTGCACAGCCAAAGATGGGCATGGGAACAAGGAATAATGCAAGGTTCTTGCGCTTTTGGTGGGAATTGGGAAAAGGGCAAATTGATTTTAGTTGCATAAACATAGAAGACGCAAGAAACTCAAAGAAAAGGTGGTTTCCGTACATGAAGGGCGGGGCTTTTTGCAGATGGTATGGTAATCAGCATTACTGTGTTAATTATGAACAGTTAGGAATAGAGCTTAAAGAAGAACAGTTAGAAAAATATCCCTACTTAAAAGGCAATACAGGATGGATTGTTCCAAACGAGGATTACTACTTCCGTAGCGGGGTGACGTATTCACGAATTACAAGTGGGCAATTATGCCCACGGCTGTCTCCTGGTGGCTTTATTTTTGATACAGCTGGCTGTTCACTTTTCCCCAGCGACATTCCATTAATACTAGCAGTGTTGAATTCAAGCATGGCTCAATACGCTAGATACGTCATCAATCCAACTATAGCGTTCCAAGTTGGCGATCTCGCCCGCTTGCCGGTGCCCAATGCCTCCAGCGAGATGCTACGCGATCTGGTCGAACAGGCCATCGCCCTGGCCAAGGCCGACAGCGAAGAAGACGAAACCACCTGGGATTTCATCGCGCCGCCCGACTGGCCCGACGGCATCCGGAAAGCAGCCGAACGTCACTCCCAGCTTGCCGAAATCGAACGGCAGATCGATGAAGAGGTCTATCGCCTCTACGGCATCTCAGAAGAGGATCGGCGGGCCATCGAAGAGGAATTGACGGGCCATCCCTTGGGGGCGGAAGATCCCACCGGAGACGATATGGAAGGGGAGGAAAAAGAGGGATGATGCAGGAGAAGGATCGTGCCTTGCTGGAAAGGTTTGCCGCTCGACTGAGAGAGCTTTATCAAGAGGCCATGATCTGGGCCTTTGGTTCACGTGCAAGAGGGGATGCCCATCCGGATTCCGATCTTGCTGTATTGATCGTGCTTGACAAGGTAACTCCCCAGATCGACCGCACCATTCGGGACATCGCCTGGGAAATCGGCTTCGAGAACGAATGCGTCATCTCAACCGTACTTCTGGAACGGGAGGAGTTCGAGCACGGTCCCATGTCCGAAAGCACGCTCGTTGCCAATGTCCTTCACGAAGGAGTGAGGGCATGAAAAATGAGAACATCAAGGCGTTGGTCGAGTACCGGCTTGAACAAGCCGAAGAATCCTTGAAGGCGGCCGAATTGCTGCTCAGGGCCGGTATGCCGAGGCCATCGGTGAGCAGGACGTATTACGCGATGTTTTATGCGGTGCTCGCTTTATTGGCCGTCCGGAAAAAAGAAAGCTCAAGGCACGGCGGGGTCATCTCCCTGTTCGACAAGGAATATGTCAAGCCAGGTATCTTTCCAAAGGAGTTTTCCAAATGGTTGCATGATGCCTTTAACTTGCGGCAGCGGTCCGATTACACGGTCCAATATATCCCCTCATCTGAAGAGGCTGAGAATTTGCTCATGCAAGCACGTTCTTTTGTAGATGGGATTTTGAAACAATTAAAATTGGGAGAAAACAACTGATGGCCGATAACAACCATGCCTCGGAGCTTTCTTTACTGGCCAGATCCTGGATCAGCTACACTGTGGGTGTTGTGATGGGGCAATTTGAGCCGGGAAAAGAAAACGGCCTGGGCCGGGGACGGTTTAATGCGGAGACCGCCAACCTCCTGCAGAAGCTCAAGGACGAAGACGGCCTGCTGGTCAAAGACCCAGGTCATCCCGACGACCTTGCCGCCAGGGTGTTGGTTGCCCTGGAGGTGATCTTAGGCGAGACGGAAGCCGAATCTCTGCTCCGCCATGCTCTTGGAAACAACGGCGAGCCGGCGGCGATGCTGCGTGACTACCTGGCCGACAAGTTTTTCAAGGAACACATCCAGAGGTACCGCAAGCGGCCCATCTACTGGTACCTGCGCTCCGCCAGGAGCAATTACGGGCTCTGGCTTTACTATCATCGGCTGGACAAGGACATCCTCTTCAAGGCCCTGCTCAACTACGTGGAGCCGAAGATCCGCCTCGAGGAGGACCGTCTGAATACGCTGCGAGCCCGCAAAGAGAAGGCGGGACGTTCGGGCCGTGAGGCCAAAAAGATCGAGAAGGAAATCGACAGCCAGGAGCAGTTCGTTTCCGAATTACGAGACTTCGAGGAGAAGTTGCGCCGTGTCGCCAACCTGCACCTCGATTTCGATTTGAATGACGGCGTCATTCTGAACATGGCACCCTTGTGGGAACTTGTCCATTGGAGCGAGCCCAAGAAATACTGGATGCCCTTCAGGAAGGCAGGTACGACTGGTCGCATATATCGTACCAGATTTGGCCCGAACGGGTGGAGGAGTTGTGCCGGAAGGACCGCTCCATCGCCATCGCACATGGGCGGGAAGATCTATGCGAAGTTGAACCTCCCAAGGCCTTGAGAAAGAAGCAGGTGAAGAGATGAGTTACCAGTAAAAATAAAACTTGCCTATTTTCCTAAAATAGGCTATTTTCTTGGTCAGGAAAATGGTTAAATTCAGGAAAATGCTAACAGAAAAAGAAATGATTGAACAGTTAAGGAGTGATAAGATTTCACTGCCTCCGCTCTCTTTTCGCTTCCTTGAAAGCTGGCTGAAGGAAAAAGGAAACCGGCGATTTGATGCACTGGTTGAGGCTTCATGGCAGGGAAATATAGCAAAGTTTGCCGTCGAATGCAAGGCCCTCTCAACACCAAAGGCTTTCCAGGAGGGTATCAACCTGCTGAAATCATTGACACTCCCAAATGACTACAGGCCCATGCTGTTCTTGCCCTTCCTGAGCGAAAATCAATTACAGGAGCTGGAACGGGAAGAGATCAGCGGTATCGATCTGTGCGGCAACGGTGTAGTGGTTGTGCCGGGTATATTTGCCGTGTTCCGTAGCGGTGGAAAGAACCGTTTCCCCTCATCCGCTCCAATCAAGAACATCTATCGAAAGAACAGTTCGATGGTTGGAAGGGTTTTTTTTGTCAATCCCGTCTTTAATGCTGTTCAAGAGGTTGGTTCTGAGATTAACCAGCGAAACATGCTGGTGAACCGCTGGGATAAGAGACCCATGAGCCTCTCAACAGTATCAAAAGCGTTGAGGACTTTGGAGCAGGACTTGATCGTTGAACGCAGGGGTACAATTCGTCTACTGCAACCTGAAAAGCTTTTAGAAAAACTTAGGGAGAGCTATGCCACTCCGAACATCACGGAGC
Source organism: Deltaproteobacteria bacterium (assembly GCA_003647435.1). Lineage (GTDB taxonomy): Bacteria > Desulfobacterota > Desulfobacteria > Desulfobacterales. The sequence continues at coordinate 4,777 of QMMV01000127.1, forward strand.
GACTCCGTCTTAAGGTTTCAGAGAGTAGTGAAAAGATTCGGGAACTACTGTTGAAGTTGTCGCAAACGCTGGATCTTCCCCTTGTAGCAACAGGTATATCCTCGGTTGGACGATATGCTGTGATGCAGCGAGGAGACGTGTTATCTGTTTACAGTCCGCTTTTGGAGAAGTTGCTGAAACAGCTGCCCGGAAATCAAACAGATAGATTTCCAAACCTTGAACTAATTGAGACGGAAGATGAAACAGTCTACTTTGATGCTCGGCAGGAGGGAGATTTCTGGTGGGCCTCCCCTGTGCAGGTGTATCTGGAGCTGATGACCGGAGACAAGCGCGATAGGGAAACCGCTGAACAAGTAAAATCGTTTCTTTTGAAAGGCATTGAGCAGACACTGCAATGATCACGATACCTGACCTACAAACAGCGCTACTTGATCTGCTTCATGAAGTGAAGGGCTCGGACGTTAACCTCATCTTTGGCGGAGGCTTCGGTATTTATATAAAGACGGCTCATGTACGCACACTAAGGTCAAGAACCCTTTTGCAGGAATGGCCTGAACCGCGATCCACAAATGACATCGATTTGTTTCTGCGGCCGGAATTACTCATCGACCCTGCGCAATTGAAACCCCTGGCAGAAGCCCTTGATAAACTGGGCTATCAAGCTGTTCCTGGGGCAGAAAAATACCAGTTTGTGAAACCTGGGCTGGGTGGTACTGAAGCTGGCAGCATCAAGATAGATATTCTTACCGGCCCGCAGAAACATTTTGAAGGTACACGGGTGAAGGTGGACGCTCGTCGTGCCCGACCCAGACCCACCGTCGGCATTCACGCCCATCCTGTGGACGAAGCGCCGACATTGGAGGAGGGGCTGTTGCCTATATGGCTTAGTGGAAAACTCAGCTCAGGCGAGTCCTGGCGAGCTGAGGTGTTCCTGCTACACCCTTATACGTTTTTGATGATGAAGCTCTTCGCATTCCGTGACCGGGTCGACGATGCCGACAAGGAATTCGGTCGTTATCATACCCTAGACATGTATGCTATCTTGGCGACTACAATGGAGAGTGAATGGGATCAGGCTATCCAATTCCGCGATCAATACGCAGACGAACCCTACGTTATGGAGGCGGGACACCTGGTTTCGATGTACTTTTCCGCCCTTGACCATCTGGGCATTATCCGATTGCAGGAAAGTCATTATTATCGACCCGAATTGCAGCTCAATGAATTTATCTCAGCCTTGCAGGAAATATTTCCAGCAAAGGCTGAAGCAAATACTGAAGGAAATTGAGCGATGGGTATCGTTACGCAATATGTTCGCAAACTGATCGCCAAGCAGGTAAATGACAATGGCCTTGTTGTGTGGTATGACCCGGATGGCGCCTATTCCGAGGCGGTCAAGGCGTTGGATCTGCCTGATACCACCGTCCTCCGCTATGATGGCAGCTTCGTCCGTCTCCGCTGGGAGATCGATCAGAAGAAGCTCA
>QMMV01000128.1 GCA_003647435.1 Deltaproteobacteria bacterium
ATATGGATCATGGCCGTCTCGGTGCCGCCGAGGGGTTTCTCCGCCAGGCTGTCCCCTGCAAATGGAAGCCCTCCCCACAACAAGGCAATGCTCAGCTTTCGGTCTCCCCCGCTGATCCATGCGGCGGGGTCTGGCTGTGAAAGCCTGTTCCTGAGCATGGCTGCCTTCTCTCTTATTGATTCCGGGTCAGGGCAAAGCTCCAGGGCCTTTTCAATATGGACAAGGGCCTTGTCGTATTTTCCCTGGTGCTCAAGGGCCAGGGCAAGGTTGTAATGGGCCTCCAGGTGATCGGGTTCCTCTGCGAGGATCTCGCGGTAGAGGGTTATGCAATCATCGACAAGACCCTGGTTCCAGGCCTCAAGGGCAAGCCGGCAAAGCGTATTCACATGTCGAGGACGCAGCTTTAGCGCCTCTTGATACTGCTCCAGTGCGGCCTCCCTCTGTCCAAGCAATTCAAGGAGATATCCACAGAGATACCTGAGATCCGCATTGTCTTTATCATGCTCAAGCGCGGAAACGAATGCCTCCAGCGCTTCGGTCCACTTTTCCTGTTTCAGGAAGGCAAGCCCTCGGGCGGTAAAATCAACGTTCGAGCTTGTCCTCGCACTATCTTGTCCGTCACTTTTCATGGTAAATCGCTCCTTTTCTTCCATATCGGAAGAACGTCTGAGGTTGGGAGCTGATCTGAGCCGATTCTTAGCAGGCGCAAAATCAGCATCAATACTCAGGGCCTTTCTGTATTCACCCACAGCCTTCCGCCAATGTCCCTCTTTCTCAAGGAACAGACCATAATTGTAGTGAAGCACGTGATGATGGGGATTGTACCGTAGTGCCGTTCGGTAAAGATCCTCGACCTCGTTGTTCATCCCTTCTCGGAGCAAGATCTCGGCCAGATTATTATAAGCCCCGATATGTGCAGGATCGAGTGCCAGAACCGTCCTGTACATCCGGGCCGCTTCCTGGTTACCGCCGAGCCGGGACAGCGCCACCGCCAGGTTAAAGGCGGCCTTCGGATCCCTGGGATCAAGCCTGTGTGCCCGCCGCAGGACTTTCTCGGCCTCGGCATTCAGGTCCAATTCCAGATACTGGATCCCAAGTTCGCAAAAGGCACGGGAGTTAAAAGGGTGATCCCTGAGCTTCTCCTCTCCGATCCTGCGATAAAGCTCTTTCTTTCTCCGCAGACGTTCTTGCCCCAATATTTTTCCGTAATGGTGAATCGCTATATCTGTATCTACAATGGCACGTCCCTGGGACAGCAGGTCATACTCCACCAGTTCGTGTACGCGGCCCCTGAAACGCACCTGTTCAACGTTTCTAAATAGTCGAACCAGCGGAGAAGGTATATAGCCGGGGCAGCCGCGAGCCAGGGGCGTCTCCGCCTCAAGGACTTTCCATTCAGCCAGAGTGGATTGGTTCTGGTAGGTCCGCTGAACCAGGCGATATCCGTCCACATTCTTCACTGACAGCAACTTTCTAATGCGCCTGTGATCCCTTGCATCGATCACTTCGTCTGCATCCAGCACCAGAATCCATTCTCCGGTGGCGTATCTTAAGGATTCATTTCGGGCTGCGGAAAAGTCATTGTTCCAGGCAAAAAAGTAAACTTTCGCCCCAAGCGACCTGGCCACTTCCTGGGTTTGATCCGCAGAACCGGTATCCACAACAACAATCTCATCTACCAGGCCTCGAACGCTTTCCACGCAAGCGGCAATGTTATCGGCCTCATCTTTGGCGATCATACAGAGTGATAGTTTGGGCTTTTTCATAACGATTCCAATACAGGTACGCCGAATTGCTTGATTGTTTCCACAACGGTTGTCAGACGCTCGATAAAAAGATGTGATAATTCGACTTCCATGCACAGTTTTCGATCCTCGTCGGAGGTCCTTTCCAACTCGAATCCCATCCGGTATTTTTTTACCGACACCTCTCTCATCCAGTCTCCAATCAACTTGGTAAACTCTCGATGGTTATTTATCTGATCCGCAATCTGATTCACTCTTCGGATCTTTTCCGCTATGGTCGCTTCTGCCTGTTGTCCGCACTCAAGATCGTCCAAGAGGGAACTCAAGATGGGCCGGGCTGCCTCACAGCAGATTCTCACCTCATCGGCCTGATCCATCAGCCATGTGAGCCCTGCCTTAATCCTGCCGCTAAGTTTCGTTCTATCCTTCAGGCGATTTTCAGACCATATCTTTTGAAACAACTCCGTAAAATCAGTACAGCCTCCATGGCCGCACAGATCAATTGTCTCTTTCAGGGTCATAACCTGCGTACCCGGAATCAGCGCCCCTCCCTCGGTCGCATCGATACACCGCGCATCGGTAAAAGCAATCTGCCGCTCAAAAAGGGTAATCATGTTGATAAACCCGCCGATGGTGGTAACCCTGTCCCCATAGACGCCCGGCACCGTCGGCAAGTCTTTCCCTGCCGGATCAACGTGCCAGGTCACGGCGCAATCTTGCGCATGATCTTTAGTCCCGGAAAGGGCGAGGTCAAGACCTGCAAAAATAATCGGCTCTGCCTCCACGGCCCTTGCCAGATAGAAAGCATAATGGGATACACTAAAACCATGAGGAAACTCTGCCACTTTGCGCGCCAACCCCACCCCCCACCTGCTTAAAGGGTTATGCTCACCAAAAACAAATTTTGTCCCGGCAAAGCGTCTTGGTATTTCGTGGTAGACGTCTGGAGAAAACAAAAGTGGAACCTCATTCAAAAAGCGAGAAGGAATCTGATCAAACTTTTTCAAATTGATCGGATTGGGGTCGACTGAGACCACAAGATTGGGTCTTATCCCTTTCGCCATCAATGGCTTCAAGGCCGCATCAACGGCAATGATCAGAAAACGGCCCTCTACATCTTTGATCTGCCTGATATTCTTGTCCAGCGACGGCCCCGCAGCTACCACCAGCGCCGGGTGACCCTTCGCCACTCCGAAGATAGTATCAACCGGTGCAGAATCTGCCAGAGCCAGAAGGTTTGTAAAAATATTTTCGACAGTAATCGAACCGATAGCCTCTACGAAATGGAAAGTACTCTTGATACTGCACACAAAACGCTCGATCCTGTCTTCCACGTTTCTGTAAGCTTCGGGGAAAAGTCTCCGGGAAGGCGGGTGAATCAACTTGAGAACCTGACCGGCCATGAGCTTCAATTTGTCTCTCTCTAATTCGTCCCAGATCAGCTGCACCTGGTTTGTTCCGAAAACATGAACCCGGTCATCCGAAAAAAGCGTCGAAAGATCGATTAACTGGCATGCCTTCAACAGGATCTCCGGGCGGGCTTCCACTACAAATAGGCGATGTTCGGGGTCCATACGTCGTGCTATGGCAAGGGGTAAGTAGCCAAGCCCGAAACCCAGCAGGATAGTGATATCTTCACCCCGGAATTCATAATCCTCAATCAAGGAAGAAGCTTCACGCGCCGGGTCGTCAGGGCTGTGCAGGAAACAGGGCTCCGTATTGGCGGAAATACACAGCAGCGTGGGTTCGCCACCGGGCGTGGAAATCTCCTGACACAAAATTTCCGGCCTGTGGCGCAATAGCGTATCGTGCAAGTCCGGGAATCTTTCCCGAAGCAAGCTGAGATTTTTTTCATAGGTTCGAGTCATGGCATTAACGTATAGCTTTCAGGATCTCTTCAAAGGCATGGATCAGCTTTTCTGAAGAAAACGACGCCAGGCAGGGACTAAAATGGCTACCCTTTGCCAAGGCTTCGGGACACCTTTGTTCAGCATCAACCTGGCCTGACTTGAATTCTGAAAGGATGCTTTTCCCGCAGGGGGACTGACACAATTTGCCATGGTACTCGGCGTCCAAGGCCACAACAGTGGGATAATAGGTGGTTCGAAGTCTGGAGCTTATGGGACCAAAAAGAGCCACACATGGCTTGTTTAATGCCGCCGCAATGTGGTAGCCCGAAGTGTCCGCTGTGACCACAGCATCACAGCGGATGAGGGCCGTAACATAACGATGGAGAGATTCCTCGGTATCAAGCCAGAGGATATTATGAGTATCCAATATCTCCACGCCGTGATCACGATGACGCGCAGCGTAGATAGCTGGCATAACAAAAAGGATATCGGGAAATCTGGCAGGTAAAATCCGGAGGAGCTCTGGCGACAGATCACGGAGTTGATCACTGGCCAGTCCGTTCAAATAGACCATGTGCCTGAAAGAAGAGCCGGCACGGTCCAGGAAAGCCGCCACCTCCCGGTCAAAAAAGGGTTCCGCATTCAAGACCAGGCTCTTATCAGAGATTTTCTGAGGATCCAGGCCCAAACCTTGCAAATAATAATCAATCATAGGGATGCGAACCATTAACGAAGCTGGATCCTTGAACTCTACATAATAATCAGCCTCCATGAGTTCACCCAGTGTCACGGGTTGAGCTATGACCGAATCAAGATAAGGATTGCGATCAAAAAAAAGGCGATTTGATTTGAATGTTGCCAGGGACAGGTGAACATCTTCGGGCAGGCGCCTCCGGAGCTCTCTTATGGCCGGCGTCAACATCAGGACATCTCCTATGCCTCCACCCCGGATCACGATAATCTTGCTTCCTGGTATCACCTGATCCAGGGTCGGCAAGGGCATGGGAAAGCCGGGCAATGCCTGTGCGTTAAAGCGAATCCGCTGGATCTCTTTTCTTTTTTTTTGCAAGATACGCCGCCCCAGTTCACCTTCCACCACGAGGATATGCCCGACGTTCACCTCTCGAGATATGATCGGTTCGAGGTAAAAGGAAGCCTCATAGACATTGAGGGTGCACGGTTCTGCTGCTGACAAAAAAACCATCGTATCGCGTTAGCCCTACAGGGATTTTCGAAATTCCAAACTGATACAAATCACCTCTTTGGCTAAGATCTGCCTACGCCCAATTTCGTGGTAAGGTTTTTGGCCGTATGTCCCCAGGTCATGTTTTTCATGTCTTCACCCGCCTGCTTTCCCAATCTTTTCAAGATATCGCGATGACCATATGCATATTCCAGGCTCTCTATGACCTCTTCCAAGCTGGGTTCATCCCAGATGGCCACTAAACGTCCCGCATCGTCGCGAAGTTCAAAGGGAGACATCTGTTTTAGGCACAGGCTGTTGCTCTCGTTCAGAATATCCTTGTGCCCACTATTATAGGATGCCACGACAGGTTTACCACAGGCCATGTATTCCATCAGGACCAGGTTTGTCCCCCCCTCGCATCGATTTGGAAACAACCCGACATCGGTGCAGGCATAGACCTTCCTCAACTGGTCCTGCGGAATAAGCGGCAATATCTCTGTACGATTCAGGTCGACCCCGTTTTGAGACAGGAGCTGCTTCAAATAATGAAAATCCCATCTCTTTTGAGGTCTGAACCGAATCCAGGGAGACTTAACCATCGTATTCATGGAAAACGGCCATACGTTATGCCAGCAATTGACAAAGAGGATATCCTTGTGCCTTTCCTGCATCACCTTTACCGCCCTTATTACAATGTCCTGACCTTTCCTTAGCTCGAATTTGCCGCCGGAAAAGATGACAAAATACTCCCTTGCCCCCGCTTTTTCCCCCTCAATGGGATAGAAAAGGTCTGGATCAATCCCCTGGATCAATACATCCGACCAGGTAATGCCATTTTCTACCAGCCTCTCTCTGCACCATGTGGAACCAGCAAAGACGACATCAAAAAAGGATGCGTTCTCCCGTGCGTTTCCCGGAAGGAGGTTTTCGAAAAAGGTGTAGCCATAGTTTTCTATGCCGGCAATGTTCATAATCCTGGTGAGGTTGTGATCGCCAATGGTGTGGAATACCTTGCCATCTACGACTTTGTTTTCAAAAGACTGTAGCTTTTCAGCACTGATAACCATAGTCTCTGTTAACTTACCAATCTCCCTGATCAGGTATCTGCTGCACACACCCCAGCCAACATAATCTCCCGGTATTAGAGCCAGATACAACATAACAACCCTCAAACCCCGTCACCCAACAAGGCGGAAACCTCTTTTGCTCTTTGAATCATTTCCTGCGAAATGACTTTCATTTCCCTGTAAAGCCTTGCAGTCTCTGCCGACAGTCTTAAGATATCAGTCTGTTCGATATTTTCACGCAATACTGTTAGAAGCTCTGTCAGGAATGAAACGCTTGATCCGTCGCCAAGAGCGGAGAGCTCGGTTTCCAGCGCTGTCAGACGCTTGCCTAAGGACTCAACCACCGGGCGATCTAAGGCCACTTTTAAAAGTTGTGTTTGTATATCGAGACAGAC
>QMMV01000129.1 GCA_003647435.1 Deltaproteobacteria bacterium
ACATCCGAACCCCACATGAGATTAGTAATCTTATTGATCTTCCGCGTAGAAACACCTCTGAGGAACATCTCGGAGACAATGTCATCTATCCTGCTGTCCTTGCGGCAGTACCGCTCCAGGATGCTGCTATAACCAATGCCAGCTTTGCGGCCCAAAGGGATCTCAATATCCTCAATAACCCCAAACCGCGTCTGCAGCGTTCTTTTCCTGGTCCCATTACGATAATCCCGGCGATCTTCTGTTCGCTCATAACGTTTCGCCCCTATGTACCTCATGAACTCGTCTTTGGCGTATTCTTGCAGCATGGTTCTCACGAAATCTCTAATTCCTACTTCCACATAATCAAGAAAATCGCTCAGTCCTCCAAACTCAAGGTGATCTTCATAACCCTTTTGCTCAAATGTTTCTTGATCAATAACCTCTTCCTCTGCTACTTTTTTTTCCATAGGGCTTCTCCTTCCTTTGTTCGGACTTCTGTCAAAAAAAACTGCTTACCATCATATTAATTGCTGAAGTTTCAACTAGTTATTAGATCTCTACCGTTCTCCCCCCCAAATCCTTGTTTTTTGACTTTGTTATTGGAGGATAAGAGTTGTCCACAGCCTGTGTCGCGGCGAGAATGGGCCCCTATTTAGCTCGTCGGAGCCGCGACACAGGCTGTGGACAACTCGTCGTTAGTGAAGTAAAGACGGTGATGCCCCAAGCGTTCTTTGCTAAGATACAACTTTGCCCCAAAGAAAGGAGGCATCACCGTGAACAGAATAGTATCTCTCGTCCGATGGCTCTGTCGACAACTTACCCTGCTGGAGCTATTCATTGCAGTAATCATTATCCTTGAGGTTCTTGATGACAGCCGATCCGATATCAAATGCAAAGATTACTTTCAGACTCAATACCCCAATTACCGCAAATTCCATGTCGATCCAGAACCACCCCTTAGTGAACGTCCTGTGCCCAAAACAACTCTGCCCTCTACCGACTGGAAGGATCTGCTCAAGTCTTACCAACTCAAAAAGGGTAAAGAACTAAAGCCTGTTAAGCGTCATGATCCATCAACTTGTGTACTCAATTCTATCCGCTGCCCTAACTGCAATGCCCCAGGCAGGTATATCTATTACAACGATGGCAAAAAACGCGCCCAGCTGCGTTGTAAGGTCTGCTACAACCTCTTTCAGGCTAACAAACATCACCGCCCCTCAAAAGCCAAATACTGGTGCCCTCATTGCAACAACGCTCTTTACGTTTGGAAAAAATCGAAAGTCATGACCATCCACAAATGTCCCAATGACAAGTGCCCTTGTTATCTTACGGCCAAAAACAACCTCAACCGTAAAGAGAAAAAACTACAAAAACTCAAGAGCAGTCAGTTTAAACTTCGATATCAATACCGTGAGTACCACTTCGACCCAAAAGACTTGGTGCCTGCATCCCCTCAAGATGTCACAAGCATCGACCGCATTCACAACTCCCTCGACATCCTCGGCCTCGTCCTAACATTAAACGTCTCTTACGGGCATAGTGCCCGAACTACAGCCCATATGCTTAAGAATATCTTCTGCATCCAGTTATCTTATCAGACCGTTCTGAACTACACCAATGCCGCAGCCGTTCTTTGCCATAAGTTCAATATCCATCACAAAGGACCTATAGACCCTTACGTCTCCGGTGACGAGACTTATATCCGGGTTACCGACAAATGGAACTATACCTGGTTCACCATCGGTTCCCACTCTCGTGCCATACACGCCTATCACCTGTCCGATAGCAGGCAAACTCGTCACGCCTTAATTACTCTGAAAGAAACCATAAGGACTTTGCCTGACAACGAAACTATTAACTTTATCGCTGATGCCAACCCTGCCTATGACGCAGCCACACTCGCCATCAATGCCGATTCTGATGGAACGCCCCTACAAAGACGAAAAGTCGTAGGCCTAAAAAATGTCGACGAAGAAAGCTCACAGTTTAGAGCGCACAAACAAATCATCGAAAGACTCAATCGCACCTACAAGTTCCACACTCGCGCCAGATGCGGCTTTAAAAACCTTAACGGTGCCGTCGCACTCACAGTCCTGTTCGTAACACACTATAACTTCCTCAGGCCCCATTGCAGCCTCGGCCGCAAATGCCCTATCCCGATAGATGATCTAAACAACATCGAAACAATACAGGGCCGTTGGAGTAAAATTCTCGAAAAGGCAACACTCATCTAAACTAATATCAACTCTTAAAGATCTCCTCTCTAACTCCAACAACAGCCTGCCTTGAACCCTTTTCTTGGCTCCGGTTCGCTACAAAACATATGCACAAACAACAAAATCCCAAAAACAGATCCACCTAATTCTATCTCTCGCCTCCTGCTACCAATCACTCCGTCAAACATCGCCCTCCTCTTCATTTTTTTCATGCGATTTTTGACAGTACCAATCGCTTCCCCAATACGCGCTGGCCCAACTCAACTTTACTCTTTTACCCCAGTACCAAAGATCTTTAAGCAGGCAGATATAGTTGATACGAATCTCTTTCTGCGCTACGGCCCGTATTATCCCTATGAGGTGCTGGCAAGCTTCCTGAGCAGAATTGCAAGTAAGCAAGCGCCGAAAGCGGCCATCAAACGTTTTAAGCCCATCCTCACCGCGCCCATCTCCCATGGCCAGGCTGCGCAACACGTGCCCCATGTTCCCTTTTTCGCTCACTTCGGGATGATGAGCATAAGCCGCCATTACAGTCTGATAAATAATGCGCTCGCGATCATTTGTGAGGTCACACCACCGGGCCACGTAAGGCCATGCCCGATCCTCTGTTGCCTCACTGAAGCCCCGCCGTAAATCAGCCATCATACCCCGATCTTCTTTGTGTTCTTTTAAGAACTTCAATAAGCGTTTGGCTTTTTCATCCATACCCAACCTCCTTCAATCATGCATCAGTTCGCCCGATTCTTAGCGCCCGGCGTCCTACCGCAAAAGCCTGTATCTGGCGCGACGTTTCATGGGGACAGGCTTGTCCGTAAGTATCATGGATGGTCTTGATTAGGAATTCCCTCCACTGTTCCATGGGGGCACAGGGATTACACGCAATATCTATCAATTTCTTATGACCTGCGTCCAAAGTCGTCCAGTACGCGGAAACAGCCTTTGCTTTAAATCCGCCTGCCTCAGCTTTCAGATAGTTGCAATATTTACCGATCGCATCTCTGAGACAGCTCTCGCCTTGATTTGCCTTTTCAACTCCTTTCCGATATTTCTCAATTTGAGTAGAATCCAACAGCTTCAGAGGGAGTGAAAAATTCCATTCAGCCACATCCAGCAGCTTTCCCCTATCAGCAACCAAACCGCCAACCCAAAAGTCAACCGTCTGGCCTCCCAAAGCAACTAAATGATCCAAGGCCAATGCTCCTCCAGCCACCCCCATGCGATTAAGATTAAGAAGTGAGCCCAGCTCGCGCCAGGCATGTCGGGACAGGTTTATATTCAGGTAGGCTGGTTTCTGGTTGTTTCCTTTGCCCTTCAGCACTACAGTGACCATGGGTTCACGACCAGCCGGCAGTTTTGGATAGGACAGGCCATTAGCCAGCGTACAGTATGTGCTGGCAGGGTGCAGTAAGATGGCGCGTGAAAGGGGCACCAGGCGCCCTAAATAGGAATGGGTCAAAGCATTTACATCTTCTCCCTGCTGGGATGAAGGAAAAGCATCCCAGATGGGCACCCCCCATTGGCCACCCGGCAAGGTTTTTACCTGCTCCCGTGTCAAAAGGTTTAGATGTATTGTATGTGCCAAATGCTCTCCACGTAAGATTGAATGCATCGGGGAGGATTCAAGGCAGGGTGCGTGTTCACTTGATCCATTGCCTGTTTTTGTGCGACCCCAAGTTGTAACGCCGATGCGTCCTCCTGGCGAAAAACACTGATATGTTAGTAACATCAAAGCGATCCAGGCAGGTTGATGGGGACGGCCTTCTTTGTCAGCGCCATGGTCAAAGAGTGTTGGGTTGTTACCGGAAGCTAAACCGAAGTCAAGTTTGTCCAGGGTTGCATTATCAATTGGGTCCAAATCTTTAACTTGCAAAAATGGCTGCTCACCAAAAAGCTCAAATTTACCCCGCCTTGCCTCCAGGTATTTTAGACTCTCCGGAATGATGAGCTCCCGACAGGAAAGCCAGTCATCTTCATCTGTTGGTCCGTCAAGTGCTGCCTGGCTAATGCAAATTAGGAGACGCATTACCGAAATCCTCTGCGGGGGATTCAGGATCAGATCTCTGATCACCTCAGCCTTTTCATACAGCTCTTGCAAACCGACTAACCGTGTGACTCCTTCCTCAAAAATCACAGGTATCCACGGATCACCAATCAGATTCATAGTATTCTTCCTCCTGGTCATTAAACCGCACTCGTCTCAATGCCTCATCTTCTATCTTGTAGATGCCTTTTTCATTGTCATATCCCAATGGCATGGGAGTCCCTCCTTCGTCAGACAACTGCCCATCTTCTCCTATACGGAGTACAGCCACATCACCATAAATATGTTTTCTCAGGTAAGGGGGCGGCTTTGGCATAGGTGATAAAAGGTAGCTTACAACAGAAACCAGATTCTTGTGGAGTTTCTTGGTAGTATCAAAATCTCGCTCATTTTCGTCAACTGACACATGTTGACCATCGGCCAGGGTCAGGTCTGCTTTTGCAATTGTGGACTGCAGATCACGCACCAGCAAGACCTGTACTTCCCTTTGGGTGTTATAGCGCGTAGGCACATACTCATTATCTTTCATCTGCGGATTCGATTCTGCTGTCATTCCCAAAGCGATATCGCGGAGATCAGCCCGGTCCTTCTCAAGTTTTTTCCTGACTTCCCGGATAAAATCCGGTTCATCTTGTTCCGGGTCGCGGTAGGTTGTTTCCAATAGTGTCCTGATTTCATCTGGAAGCAATACGTCGGTTCTGCCACTCCATACATGGAAAGTCCTCCACAGCACATAAGGAGCGTAAATGTATCCCGAATCTCCCAAAGCATCTTTTAGCATCTGCCTGTCCTGCACGCCCTCCACATCCCCCACAACAATTAAGACTTCCGGTTTCTCACATGGGCGGTTTTTTCGATCATGTCGCCACAAGCGGCCTATCCGCTGCAAGAGCATGTCTGTGGGAGCAAGTTCAGTTATTAGAAAGTCAGCGTCGATATCCACGCTCTGCTCAACGACCTGAGTTGCAACCAGGATGCAACCTTTTGGACGTGTGCCGTCTTTACCCAGGCCCGACATCCACTCGGATTCCAACTCTTCCCTCCGAAAAGCTGGAAAACACGAGTGAAGGAGTCCTACTTTAAACTCATCTTCAACCATTTCACTCTTTACAGCCTTGTAATAGGCTTGGCTGGCAGCGACTGTATTGGCTATCCAGAGAACACATTGGCCTTGTCTAGCACGTTCGACGGCTGTTTGCGCTATTTGAGCCACATTGTCTGTAGTCATGCTGATATCTACACGCCGTGACGGGGGCGGAGCAGTTGCTATAGTTTGGATTTTTTTTGCTCGTCCTTGAATTGTAATCAATGGATAAGATTCATCCTCTGGCAGCATATCATTGTGGAGAAAAAAAGCAGCCCTGCGCTCGCGTGTCAGTGTTGCAGACAACACAATGACGCTGCATCCCATAGCCAAAAGGGATTTGACCAATTCATCCAGCAAAGTACCTGTATACACATCATAGGTATGCACCTCGTCGAGAATAACCACCTTGCCTGCAAGACCAAAAGTGCGCACAAAATTGTGTTTGACTCGTAGTACGCTAAGTAGAGCCTGATCAACAGTCCCCACTCCAAATGGGAGGAGTAGTGCCCGTTTGCGAGGATTAAACCAAGCCTTGCCTGACCGGAATTCCTCCCCACCCGCCCTAAGCCACGCCTGACCGTGAATCAAGCGGGCTTTAGAAGTCTCCTCTGCCACGGCATGAAGAAAGGGATTTACTCGCTCGTGTATGCGTTCGCTGGTCAGACGTGTAGGCAAACCAAAATAGAACCCACTGTTGTGGCCAGCGGCTACCAATTGATACGCTGCATAAAGGGCCGCCTCGGTCTTTCCATGTCCCATAGGGGCTTCCAGTATATAGAGTCCGGGTTCTTTCACGCTTTCCAACAAGGCCGACTGTATTGCGTTTGGTTCATCAAACCCGAAGATATCCCGAAACGACATGCCTTGTTTAATGGAGGGAAACACCCAGCCGGATTGATCCAAT
>QMMV01000130.1 GCA_003647435.1 Deltaproteobacteria bacterium
CAGCGGTTGTGAGCGGGTACTGGGCGAAACTGGATACTGGGTGCTGGGTGCTGGATACTGTGTGCATGATGCTCGATACCTGATAGCTGCTCCCTGATATCTGATACTGGACAAATGACAAAAAAACTGAGGAGATGAGCTCATATGAAAGACAAGCCGACATTACCCCAGACGAACCACGGCAATCACAAGAAAGCCTTTCTTTTTATCATCCTTTTAGGGGTGGTCAGCCTTTTCGGAGACATCACTTATGAAGGTGCCCGCAGTGTTACAGGGCCGTTTCTCTCGACCCTCGGCGCCAGCGCCGCCGTAGTAGGTTTGATAGCAGGTCTCGGCGAGTTTTTGGGTTATGCCCTCAGGCTTGCCTCCGGCTATCTGGCGGACCGCACCGGGCGCTATTGGCTACTGGTATTCATCGGATACGGTGTTCTTCTCACCCTTCCGATGCTGGCCCTTGCACCATGCTGGCAGGTAGCTGCGGTTTTTATCGTATCAGAGCGTATGGGCAAGGCCATCAGAACACCTGCAAGAGATACGATACTTTCTCACAGCACAAAGCAGGTGGGCCGGGGCTGGGGCTTTGGTATTCATGAAGCACTCGATCAGGTCGGAGCCATTGCAGGGCCCTTGATCTTTACCGGAGTAATATACCTAAACCTTGGGGTCAGAACAGGGTTCGGTGTTTTGATAGTGCCCGCAATCCTGACACTCTTTTTCCTTTCGATAGCCAGAAGCAAGTTCCCATCACCGGAAAAACTTGAGATTTCCTCCACCCACAAAGAGGCTGGGGATGCCAAACTCTCAAAGGTCTTCTGGATGTATACCTTGTTTAGCTTTATCAGCGTGGCTGGGCTTGCAAACTTCCAGTTGATTTCATATCACTTCAAGGTTGAATCGGTAGTTTCAGATATCCAGATCCCGACTCTATATGCCATTGCGATGGGTGTGGATGCCGTTGTCGCACTCATTATCGGAAAGGTGTATGACCGGGTAGGGTTAATCTCTCTTGTCACAATTCCTCTGCTCACGCTGCCCATCCCATTGCTTGCCTTTTCTCACAGCCATGGTGCAGCCGTTGCAAGCATTGTCCTCTGGGGCATGGTAATGGGGATTCAAGAAACCGTTATGCGGGCTGCCATCGCCGATTTGACTCCGATCCGACGCCGCGGCACTGCCTACGGGATCTTCAATACTGCATACGGCGGGGCGTGGCTTCTCGGGGGGGTTGTCATGGGTCTATTGTACGAAATCTCGATCGGCTATATATTTGCCTTTGTACTTGTGCTGGAAGCAATATCGATCCCGCTGATCATCAAAGTCAAAAGAGCGGTTTTATTGAACTCAAAACACTGAGCGCCGGCAATAATATCTTGATTGCAGCACTTTAGTTGTTTTAAAAAATAGACAGTATCAGTTTAGCTTTTTGAAAATATTATTGCGTATGTCTGTTTTTTTAAAAGAGCTAAAGTGTTACAATAGACACAGATGCTCTCAAAAACCTAAATTGTTACAATAACTTATAGGGCCATGAACTACTTTTCGAATTCATTCAGAAAGGCCCATCCAGCCACACTCTTATTGGTGAGCTATCTGGTAGCCATTGGTCTGGGGACGTGCCTGTTGCTGCTGCCTTGTGCCACGCGGTCAGGGGATATCCCCTTTGTAGATGCGCTGTTTTCAGCCACCTCAGCCATTTGCGTTACCGGGCTGGTGGTGGTGGACACGGGAACCTATTTTAGCCCTTTCGGGCAGGGAATCATTCTGGCGCTGATCCAAATGGGTGGGTTGGGCATTATGACCTTTTCGGTTTTCTTTTTCCTCTCAATTGGGAAGAGAGTAGCCTTCCGGCAGCGGGTGCTTATGCAGGAAACCCTTGCTCATACGCCCAGAGAGGACATCTATCGCCTGGTAAAAGCGATCTTCTGTTTCACCGCTATTGTGGAACTGGCCGGAGCAGCCTTGCTTTTCATACACTGGAGCAGGGAATATCCTTTTCTCAAGGCCCTATATGTAGCGATCTTTCATTCTATCTCTGCCTTCTGTAACGCAGGGTTTTCCTTGTTTGGCAACAGCTTCATGGACTACAGGGGGGCTTTGCTATTGAACTTTACGGTTTGTGGTTTGATCATACTCGGTGGAATCGGCTTCCCCGTGATCTACGAAATCTTCAGAAAAATAGGTGCACGCCGAGAAGACCACATGAGATTTTCAGTTCAGACAAAAACTGTCTTGGTTACAACTTTCATTCTTATCATATCCGGAATGGCGATTTTCTGGATGGTAGAACATGATTCCTCTCTTAGAGACTGTTCTTTGGGAGAAAGCTTGTTAGCAGCCCTGTTTCAATCTGTTACTGCCCGGACAGCCGGGTTTAACACTGTGGATATGGCGGTCCTGAGCAACGCCACGTTGGGTTTGCTGATTTTCCTTATGTTTGTCGGGGCATCTCCCGGCTCGTGTGGCGGAGGTGTGAAAACCACTACATTAGCCGTGCTGGGAGCGTTGACCTGGAGCCGTTTTCGCCGAAGAGTACGTGTCAATATGTTTAAAAAAAGTATTCCCGGAGAAACCGTCTCCAGAAGCATTTCTCTCTTCCTTCTGGCTATCGGCCTTACAGCCGCCATTTTGGCCTTGCTGCTGTTGACCCAACAAGGTGCCCCCACCGTGGAAGAAAGCAGGGCGCAATTTCTGGAATACCTCTTCGAAGTCGTCTCCGCCTTTGGAACCGTGGGGCTCTCCATGGGAGCGACTGCGACAATAAACAGTTGCGGGAAGATTTTGATCATCGTCATGATGCTTGTTGGCCGGGTAGGAGTGCTGACCTTTTCTTATGTTATTGCCGGGGCAGAGGCGAAAAACGGTATCGAGTACGCAGAGGAAAACATCATGATAGGTTAAGAGGAGAGTGAAATGAAACGATTTGCAGTCATCGGCTTAGGCAATTTTGGCTTTTATGTAGCCAAAACCCTCTTCGAAGACGGGCATGACGTCATTGCTATCGATAAGAACCGGGAGCGTGTGCAAGAAATCGAGCCTTTCTGTTCTGAAGCCGTTGTTTTGGATGTCACGGATAAGAAGCGATTAAAAGCCCTCGGGCTTGAAGATGTGGATGCAGCGGTAATCAGCACCGGTGCGGCGACAAGCTCCAGTATATTGCTCACACTCCATCTGCATGAGTTCGGTGTCAAGAAGATCCTGGCAAAGGCAATAGATGAAGATCACGGCAAGATTTTGGAAAAGGTAGGCGCTTCGGAAATTATATACCCGGAAAAGGCCATGGCGATCAGGGTGGCCCGGAGCCTATCCACGCCGAACATCATGGATTTCATTCTTCTCTCAGAGGACTACAACCTTCTACAAATATCTCCCCCACAGACATTTGTTGGCAAATCACTAAAGGAATTGGACCTGCGAGCAAAATACAACGTCCATGTCATCGCAATCAAGGAGGTTGTTCCTGAAAACTTTCTTCTCGTACCACCGGCTGACTTTGTTATAAAGGACAGTGACGTTCTCATCATGCTCGGCAAGGCCAAAGATATCAAGCGCATCAAAGACTTCAAATAGCCCTGCGGTACAACTTCGTGGTCTCGGCTCAACCGAATAACTCCTGGCCCTCCGAGCGCGTGGGTCCAATGGAGTATCGTTTGAGCAATCATTGTCCGACTTTCCTGGCCCTCCGAGCGCGTGGGTCCAATTTCCCTGTAACGTTTCTCTGTTTCAGGGGAGGGCCTCTTCAGCCACGGCCAGCGGCTCGCCGCTTTCTTGAGAACCACAATGTGTGTTGGATAAGGGAAAAGTGAAAGACGTGCTGACCCCTTGGTGGGGGAATAAGCCTATTATTGAAAAGCTACCGATTCATGATTCATGTCTCTTCAGGGAGACAAGTAGAATCCCCGCGATAGTCTTTCCATCCCGGATCTTGCCCGTCATGACCATTTCAAGGGCGCTGTTGAGTGCTGTTGGTTGCACCCGCAGCACTTCGTCATCATCAAGTTTTTGCGATACCGGTCTCAGCCCTGTGGCCAGAAAGATGTGGATATGCTCATCAGTATACCCTGGGGCTGGCAACATTTCCGTCAGTTTCTCAAGCCTGGAGGGTTCATAGCCTGTTTCTTCTATCAGCTCGCGGTGAGCACACTTGAGGGGGGATTCGCCCGGCTCTAATGTCCCCGCGGGGATCTCCCACAGGTACCCGCCAACGGCATGACGGTACTGCTTGATCAAGACAATCTGCCCATCATCGAGCATGGGCACCATGGCTGCTGCACCGGGGTGGCGAACGATCTCCCGGTCTTTCACCGCTCCGTTCGGCAAAGTCACTTTCTCAACAACAACGTCGAATATCCTGCCTTGATATATCTTTGTGATGTTGTGCACCTTGATAGACACGATAGTCTCCTTTTTTTGCTACTGAGTGATTTCACTCCCGCAAACCGGACAAAATCTATAATTCTCCTCAATCTCAGTGTTACAATTCTTGCAGTGTTCACGGGGTGGAGCAAGTTCCATTAGCAACGTCCCCTTTTTCACAGTAACCATCTTTTTATCAGCCCTGTAATCGGCAAACACGACAACCCTTTTCACCACCCCATCCACCGGGGAGGTCACAGCATATTCTGTTTTCATGAGAGAAAGGTTTAATACCTCTTCACCGGCCTTTACGGAATCGCCTTCTTTTTTGTGAACAAGCCATAGATCAGAATCGAACGGAGCGCCAATGTGATAAGGATTATTTATGTCGGCCATTTCAGGGCCGGGTTCTGTCACCACTCTTTCTTCCACTTTAATGTCTTCAACAAAAACTTCGTAATCAAGCTTGTATCGGACTCTTTTCCTGCCGTGGCGGTCAACTTTACCTATACTCATGATGTTGATGGTGTGGACCTTGCCGTCGGAGGTTACAAACTCGCGTTCATGGCCGAGCTGAAGCCCTTCAAACCAGATATCATCCGGCAGGACGTTGGGATTGCCATATTTTTCCAGATTCTTTATCAGCTTTAAGGCGTCTCCGGGGTGGTTCAGGTAGTTGACTATTTCATTCTCTGTGGGACTCCGTCCAATATGCCGCGCGAGTTCGGCCTCAACACTTTCCATATCGACATGTGCCAGGAAACTAAGAGGGCTTTCCTCGGTACGACCGGCAATAGCATTGCGCCACTCATTACCAAAGACAGACTTGTATACCCAATCAGGCGGCCAGCCGAGAGGGAGTTTCCCAAACTTGCCCAAAAGGAGGTTTTTCAGGGCATCATTTGCATGAGCAAAGAGTATCTGGCGATCTTTCCTGATTTTTTCATCCAGCTCCATTTCCGGAGTAGAAGTCACAGCGGTAAGGATGTCAATCACCCGCTCTACCTCACTCATCCCTCCCCGCTCATATGCCGTAACCGCCAGCATGTATCCATTGGTCCATGTGATCTGAGAACCTGGCGTGACATCGTGGTAGCGAATAATCTTTCGATATAACTCCAGAATCAGCAAAATATGTGGAAGCAAGAAGGCATATCCCTGCTTCAGGGCTGCCTCCTGACTGCTCGACGTGGCACCTCCGGGGAGGCCGTGGCGTGTCACATCATGGTCAGGGCCCAAAAAAGTCGGCCTGCAGTAACGGTCATATATGGGCATAATCTGCTTCAAGACAAAAGCTGTCTCCCGAATCTTATCTTTGTCGAGCCGCGTCCTCAGGCCGAGCTCGCCTTCGATATAGGCTACCACCGGCAATACCGCCGGCTGACCGTAAAAGCGCACAGCCGGACCGTCGGCCACATCGAGGATCCTGGCCCCAGCCCTGGCCGCACTGCCAAGTGCCGGCACGGCCAGGCCGTCTGTACCGTGCCGGTGATACTGAACAATAAGTTCTGGGTAGTTGTCGAGAATAGCTGAAATCAAATCGTATATAAAGCGGGGTGGACAGACTCCGGCCATATCCTTGAGGCACAGTATAATTTTTCTGGCGGCTTCTTCCTTTGCACATTCCAGGATGCGGCCGGTCATTGAAAGAATATCGTTTAATACAGAAAGATAATGTTCAATGGTAAAACCTTCGGCCCAGCTCAAACTGATGGCCGGCTGAAAGATGTGTTTTTCAGATTTCAAGACGATCTCCGCAAAAGGCCCCATGTTGTCAATATGGTTCAGAAAATCAAAGCAGCGTATCACGTGATAGTGCCTGACAATCATCCGCCCTGTTCTTTCCATCACTTC
>QMMV01000131.1 GCA_003647435.1 Deltaproteobacteria bacterium
ATGCCACAGCCTCCATTGACCTGAATACACAGGTAAACTCCCTAACTGCGCGGTCAACTTCCACGGGAAGCATCGAAATTGATGAGACGGACACTATCACCCTGACCGGGGTGGAGACAAATAGCGGGACGATTACAGTCAACGCAGGAAGCGATATCCTCATGCAGTCTGTAAGTGCTGCAGCCGGGGCAGGGAATGTAACTCTTACCTCGGATGCGGGCGCCATCCTGGACGATACCGGGGCAGAAGGCGCAAATTTGATCGCCGATGTTGCGACCCTCACGGCGGCTACAGGCATTGGGACAACGGGAAGCGACGGGGATCTCGATGTCCGGCTCAACACCCTGAACGCAGAGAACACGGGGGCCAGCGGGGATATTGTCATTACAGAGCTGGCTACAGCTTCAGCCCTGACAATAAATAAGCTATTTCAGAGCAATGCAGGTGGCACTGGCGCGGCCAGGGTAGTCGTGGAAGCAGGGTCGATGACTATTTCCGACCAGGGTGTTGATGTAAAAGGAAGCGGGGGAGTCTATCTTGATGCACAGGGCGGCTTTTTGGAATTGGCAAATAACATCCCGGTTAAAACAACATCAGGAAATATCCTTTGCAAGGCATCGGGGGCTGTAACTTTAGGCGATAGTGCCTCTATATCTTCAACGGCCGGAGGAAACATCACCGTATGGGCCACAGGCGGCGCTATTACACAAAATGGCGATATAACTACTGCAACGGGCACCATTGACGTAGAAGCCTCCGGGGGAATCACCATGGCCTCGGGAGCTTCGGCTGTAACAACCGGGCAAAATATCCGTTACATCGCCGGAGGCGCTGTAGCCCTCGGTGTGCTGGACGCCAGGAATGGAGACATACAAAGCCAGGAGAGCTGGGGTGAGGTTTCTGTCAGGGCAGGAGCCGGTTCCATCACTGATGCGGCCGGCGATGGCGATACGGGAGTAAATATTTATGCCGCGGCAGCACGCTTTTCCGCCCCACAAGGAATAGGAACCCCTGCGAATTTCATTGAGACCGAGCTGGGAATCGTTTCTGCAAGTGCAGGCGCGGGTGGCATCAACCTCATTGATTCCACTGAAATAACTGTTGGTACGGTTGGCCTGGTTCCTGCTGTGAGAGTCGAAGCGGACGGCACAACAACCGTGCAGGACGCAAGTGAGCAAAGTGGTCTGGAAACGACCCCTGACAGCAATGGGCGCATTGCCCTCGTGACCAGCGATGGCCGGATTTGCGTGGATAAACCCGTGACTGCTGATGGCAGCGGCAACGTGTTGATTCATGCCAAGGGTTCGACAGGCGATAACGTGGTCCTCGGCGCCGCGGTGACATCGGGTGCGGGCAATGTATCCATTATAGCAGCAGGCGAAGGCAACGTCTGTGCAGCCGTGCGGCCGTTGGGCGGGAATAACGACATCTTTATAAGGGCCCGGACCTCCGGGTCCGAACTCGCCGGTGTAACGGTCAGGTTTATTGATGATAACACCCTTACAGGTGACCAGGCAGTGGCGATTTATAATCCAGATACGCGCGTGCTTTCCATTAACATCCGAAACGGGGTTACTACGGCCAATACGGTAATCGCTGCCATAGACGGTGAGGGCACCTTTGACGCATCGCGAGATACGTCACTTGAAACAGCCAACGACGGTACAGGGACGATCCACACGGCAGAGAGCGACCCGACCAGTGGAGGCACGGCCACGACAAATGCTTCCGTCCAGGTCTATCCACTTGGCAACAACAACGACCTCATCTTCACGGCAGCATATACAGGTTCGGAGTGGAACGATGCGACAGTCCGTTTTATCGATGATGGAACTCTCACCGGTAATGAAGCCGAGGCCGTCTTCAACATTCTTTCACAGACGCTTGTCATCAACATCGCCAATGGTGTGACTACTGCATCAGCGGTTGTCGCTGCAGTGAATCCAGAGGAAGACTATTTCATAGCATCCCTCAATACATCCGTTGAGACCGAAAACGATGGGAGCGGGGTCATTCATACCGCCCCGGCAACCATGGCCTGCGAGAGTGCGGTCAGACAGACAGCAGCAGGAGACATCATCACAGGCGGCACGGGGACTATTTATGTTAAGGCCGAAGCAGGGACAATATACATGGCTGACGGGGCTGTTGCCCAGGCCGCAGGTGCAAATATCCGTTATGATGCTGTGGATTCGGTTGTCCTCGGCCTCCTGGATACGAGAAACGGTGCTGATCAATCAAACTGGGGAGAGATATCTGTAGTTGCTGCCAATGGTTCGATTGTGGATGCCGCAGCAGGGGGCGATACAGCGATTGATGTTTATGCAAAGAGCGCCCGGTTTACAGCAGGAGTGGGGATCGGTGAATTAGGTGGAACGGTCGATGCGCTGGAAACAGAGGTCGCAACGATTGCTGCAACCGCCGGTTCAGGAGGAATCAATCTTATCGATTTGACCGATGTGGAGGTTACTACGATAGGTAAAGTACCCGTCACACGCATGAATGCAGACAATACCACAGAGACGGTTGAGGACGGAGCCTCCTTGAGCGATCTGGTGACTTCAGAAAATGGAGCCATCGTCTTACGTACCGTGGACGGCCATATCAAGATCAGCGATGGGGACGTCAACAATCTTGGTGTCGTGGCGGGAGGATCAGGCAATATCCTCTTGCAAGCACAGGATGCCGACAGTAGCGGCAGCGGAAGCTATCTGCTGATCAATGCCGGGATTCATTCTGGTTCAGGCAGCATTACGATTCTTGGAGCCAATGCCCCTTCGGCAGGGACAGATGCGGTGACTCAGGCTGCAGCCGGTGACATCATGACCGCCGGCAACGGAAGCATAGTTGTGGAGGCTCAGGCTGGATCTATCTCCATGTCCGGTGATGCCACTACGCAGGCTCATGACGGAAACATCCGGTACCTCGCAGTGCAGGATGTGAAAATCGGTAGCATAATGCACACCGGACAGGGCGATGTGAGCATAACTGCAATCAACGGGTCAATCCTTGATGCCGGTGTTGCAGAAACAGATCTGATGGGTGCGGCACTGCGGTTGGTAGCAGGTATGGGTATCGGGGAGCTTTCAAATCCTCTGGAGACGGCGGTAGGCACTGTGGCGGCGCTTGCTGGATCCGGGGATATCAGCCTAATAGATAATACCAGTGTTGCAGTGGATACCGTGGGTCAAATTCCGGTAAACCGTGTGCAGCCCGACGCTACAACTATCCCCAACCATGACAGCGGTGAATTGAGCGACCTTGCAACCGGCTCGAACGGTTCGATTGTGCTCAGGACGGTGGACGGTTCGATTACAGTAAACGAGGGGGGCGACGCCGACAACACCGGAGTGTATGCCGGCGGTACGGGAAATATCCTGATTCAGGCCCAGGGGGATGGAAATGATATCGTCCTGAATGCATGTGTGAAGTCTGGCTCCGGCAATATCACGGTGCTGGCGGCCCACAGTGTGGATCAAAAGGCGGACATCCTGACTGTGGGCGGGACTATTGACCTTGAGGCCGAGGCCGGATCGGCGACAATGGCAGAGGGTACTGCGAGTGCGACTGGGGGCGCCGATATCAGATACAGGGCAGCGGAAGATGTAACGCTGGAGAGTTTGAATGCCGGCGGGGCTGACGTGAGCATCACGGCAACCAGCGGATCGATTCTTGATGCCGGGGTTGCAGATACGAATATCACGAGTGTCTACCTGCGGCTGGTTGCAGGAACAGGTGTTGGCGAACTGGACAATCCACTGGAAACAGCAGTCGATACGGTGGCGGCGTTTGCAGGATCCGGCGATATCAGCTTGATAGACAACAATAGTGTGGTGGTAGATACGGTTGGCCAGGTTCCGGCAAACCGTGTGCAAGCTGATGCAACTACTATCCTGGAACAGGATGAGAGCAGCTTAAGCGACCTCATAACCGGCGCGAACGGTTCGATCGTGTTTCGTACCGTTGATGGCTCGATTCTGGTGAACGAAGGTGACCTGGACGATACAGGTATCAGCGCTGGTGGAGCGGGAAATGTACTCCTGCAGGCACAAGGTGAGGAGCAGGATGTGGTCGTCAATGCCGATATTGAGAGCGGCAGCGGCAATATAAGTCTTTTGGCACCAGAGAGCGTCATTCAAGCGGGTGATATTATTACCGGCGGCAGCGGCACAATAGACGTTGAGGCCACGAGCGGGTCGATTAGCATGGCTCACGGCGTTAAGGCCGATACAGCGGGCGGAAACATTCGCTACCACGCCAAGGCAGCCGTAGCACTGAGTTCTCTGAATGCGGACAGTGGCAATGTGGGAGTTACGGCTGAGGATGGGTCTATAACGAATGGTGACAGCGATGTGGATATTGTAGCCGGTGGTTTGAGGCTGTCTGCCGGCTACGCTATAGGCGGTGCCATCGACCCCGTTGGGATCGAGGCAGATACCGTGAGCGCTTTTGCCGGGCCGGGCGGTATGAATCTGCTCGAAACAGATGATGTCACCGTAGGGCCCGTCGACTTACATGTAGAGCGTGTGTCCGGTGACGGAACCACAGAAGTCCTGTATGACGAATGCCAGAGCGGGCTTTATGCAACCGATGCCGGTTTTGTTGTCTTTCAGAGTGCAGGGGGTAGCATTACGATAGAAGCCGAACCTGCAAGGGCCATCCTTTTTCCGGATACGGCAAGGGAAATCACGGTCAGGGCAAACAGCGGCGGAACAGCCTTTAATGGCTACCGGATCAGCCTCGTAGATGATGACGATCTCACAGGCGACGTGGCAGTCGCTACCTACAACGAATCCGACCTCAAACTTGAACTTGCTGTCAATGAGGGGGTGACTACCGTGGCGACGGTGGTTGCCGCCATCAACGGCGCCAGCGATTTTCCGTTTACTGCCTTCGGAACCGGTGGTACCGGAACCGAAGTAGTCACCTTTGACCCTCCCGGGGCTGACTATTCATCCAGCGGGGGGTCCGACCGCGGGGCAGCCTCTGTCCTGGAGACAGCAACCGGCGGCGGAGAGGAAGCCGGTTCGTCGACTGCGACATTGTTGCCGCTGGATGCCGACTTCGGTATACGATTCACAGCCAAAAGCGGCGGACCAGCCGGGGATGGCGTAACGATTCGCCTGCTTGATGACGGCAGCGGCGGGAAGCTCGCCGATGGGGAAGATGCAGCCCAGGTTGAGTAC
This sequence comes from Deltaproteobacteria bacterium, assembly GCA_003647435.1. GTDB lineage: Bacteria > Desulfobacterota > Desulfobacteria > Desulfobacterales. The sequence goes on from QMMV01000131.1 coordinate 5,187, forward strand.
GATGATACCGATCCTGAGAATCCCTTCCTGAATATCTACATAAACAACGGCTTTACCACGGTGAGCACGGTCATCAACGGGGTGAACGACGCCGATGTGCCGTTTGCGGCTGAGTTGACCGGTAATGGTGACGGCACGGATCTCCTGCACATCGCACCTGTGACCACGGTTACAAACGTTCCGGCCACGGTGTCTCTGAGTTCCCCCGGAGAGAACAACGATCTTCAGTTTACGGCCGCCAACCCGGGACCGGATTACAACGATGTTACAGTCCGATTCGTAGACGACGGTTCAATCACCGGTAATGCGGCTGTCACCACGTATGATGCTGATGGGAAGGTACTCACTGTCAAGATCAACAGCGGGGTAACTGATGCCAACGCCGTTATTGACGCCGTAAATGCCGAGGGTACGTTTACCGCAGAGTTGGATACGAGCACGGAGACGGAAAACGATGGGACGGGCGTGGTCCAGAGCCACCGTACGCTGACATCGGGCGGGGGCGAAAGCAGTGCTGCCCGGGCTGTGGTCCGCCCGGTTGGAGATTACAACGACATCCTCTTCCAGGCCGACTCCAACGGGACGGATTACAACGACGTGGTGATTCGTTTTATCGACGATGGTAGTATCGCTGACGGGACCGCCACGGCAGTCTACGACACTGACAATAAAATCCTGACCATCACGATTCAGAACCAGTTTACCAGCGCCAATGCCGTCATTGCTGCTGTCAACGATGCTTCCATTCCGTTTACTGCATCCAACGATGGGGATAGCAGTGGAGTGGGGGGTATCGTCTCCTTTGAAGAAGCTGCAACGGGCGGAGGAGTTTCTGATACAGCCGAGGCAACCGTAAGACCGGCAGGTGAAGACAACGACATTTTTTTCCAGGCTGAAAGTGCCGGAAACGAATATAAGGATGTTCTTATCCGGTTTATTGACAACGGGAGTATCACTGACGGATCAGCCACTGCTGCCTACGATGCTGACAGCAAAACCCTGACCATAAA
>QMMV01000132.1 GCA_003647435.1 Deltaproteobacteria bacterium
GAGACAGGTGGCATATCCGTTTTCTTTGCCTTCGTAACCGGGAACAAACGTACCTCCGTCGTTGTCCAGGTCGTAACCAAGGCCGTAAACTGTTCTGGCGGTATTGCCCCACCAGGTTGTCATTCTCGCATAAAGTCTGCCGTCGGCCCCATTATCCCAGTTGCCCGTTGTTGCGCCGCCAAAAGGTTCCTTGATTATTCCTGATCCGGCGATTGCCCTCATCATATCTTCACCGCTTGCCGTTCCGTCCCACCTGTAGCCCCATGCAAGGGATTGAGGGTCTTTGCTGTCATTCCAGTCAACTACCAGTGCCGCCTGGTTGCTGCCGGTTCCAACCCAGAAATCAATGTCATCGAATGTAAAACTTGCCCCAGCCGTTCCGGCCATTAACATTGTTAAGAAAACGGCTGCAATTGCAATACTTCCAAACTTCAATCGTTTCATTTTTCTTGCCTCTTTTTTTAAATATATTCATTCGTTGATAACTTTTTTGCCTTTCTTCACATCTTAACATGCGCGTAAAACATTGGCCGGTGGTCAGACAAGGAGTGACAGGTTCAAGCCTTATTCCTCCGCTTTATCCCAAAGAGACCTAACAGACCGCTCCCCAGCAACCACACGGCACCGGGGATGGGAACAGGGGCAACATCAGAAAAGGCATCCACTTCACCCCCTGAAAAGCCTTCGAGGCCTTCAACCTTTATGTATTGGATCCAGCCAAAACCGGACTCCGCCAGGTCAAACCCCGTTCCTCCGGCAGAGCCGTCATAGAGGGCCATTGCGTCGGCCGAGGTTCCCGCCGTGAGCTGAGCAAGGGTCAGCTCTGGATTGACCGGTTTTGCAAAGTCATTTTCTTGATCCGTCCAGCCGTTTCCCGTCTCGTTCCATTTCTCCTGACTCCACACCCACGGGTTGGTGGGATAAAGGCTGTCTGCATAAGGACCATTATCGTAGCGATACCAGTTTTCACCATCACGGCTTACCGATATCTTGAGAGGCTCTTGAAAAATCCCTCCCGTCAGGGTATAGGCCCCATGGTTCGTGGTATCTGAGACAAAACCATTTCCCACGAAAAAGGCATTTCCATAGGCGATAAGGTCAAGCCCATAAGGGTTTCGGGGGTCATCCATGACCTTGTGATCAAACTTTACGATGGCCCAGTCACCCTCATTGAAAGTGGTAATGAACCCGTCCCCCCATGCAGGCTCAACAATACTTATATGATCGGTGCCCGACCCCCATCCGGCACAATAGAGGGCCGGTTTACCAAGAAGGTCATCAGGGTCGTTGTATGGTCCCGATCCGTCCAGACTTGAAGAGTGGGCAACCACTTCCGTGGCAAAAATACTGTCTGCATGAACCTTTCCGGAAAACAGAATCCAAGCGAGAACAACAAGAAGAATCCCAAAGCGCTTCATATTTACTCCCTCCTTTCGAACAACCATCATTAGATCTACAATTTGCATTGGCGTTGGCACGAACACCCCCGGAGATGTTCCCCAACATCTCCTGAACAAAAAAGCCGGACAACCAAAGCTTCAAGAAGAACTTCGGCTGTCCGGCCACCCCGCACCCACTTTTTCTCCAAGGATATTATCAAAAGTGTGCACGGGGTCCGTGACTTTCCGGCCCCACCTCGCGGTGAGTGTGGCTTTTCGGTTCAGGGATCAGCCGTACATTTAGCCGAGGGGAAGAAAAGGCGGCCAGCATGCCCAAGGAAGACGATTCAAAGGCAGGGCACAATGACTGCCACTCCATCCCTCGCTGGAATGCACAGCCCGTTAGCAGCAGGCCAGGTCTCCTGACTCTCCTCACCCTTGCCGCCTTCCCACCCTGTCCGAAACTTGGCATATTTTACTTTTGTACAGCCGAGTTTGGGACAGGACAGTGGCCCCTGGCAGGGGCAATATCCCGAGGATCACAGTTGCGGGGCAGTAGTGGATTCTCACCACTTTCCCTTAACCTGCTACTCCGATTGACCGTTTATATAACTTTGATTTCCGGATTTCTTGTACTTTATTGCTAAAAATTTGGATTTTGTTGCTTTTTCAACATAGCTGTCACCGGTAACCTGTTGCTTTCCTGCTCATGCCTACGCCACCGCTCCGGCCACGTGACTCCTCCCCTGCAATTGCCGGAAGGTAACGCTCATTATAAATCTGCACCGCTATGTAACCGGGCATACCGCTCACCGGAGCCCTGTCCCGCGGGGCCTCCGGGTTGATCACCTGCGCACGGAAAAGCTCCTTGTATGACTTCCCGAATTGAGATGGCGTCTCCGTCCGGCCGGTGCCGCATCCTCCAGCCATAGCCAAAAACAGAAGCATCACCGCCACATACGCACTTGCCGCCGCCTTGTTCATCGGCCTACTCCTTTCTTCCGGGTCCTCAGCAAGGCCAGGTTTCTGGCAGCCGAACGAAATCCGGGATTAATTTCCAGGGCCTTTCCGTACATTGCCCGGGCCTTGTCCCAGTCTTGCTCAAGGTAATACATTACTCCAAGGTTGTTGTAGGCAATATCCAGGCTATATATCTTTTTCAACGTGCCCAGCGCCTCTTTATGCTCGCCCAGCATCACATGGCACAGGGCCATGTTGTTCAATGCCTTTTCAAATTCAGGAGAAACGGCCAAAGCCTTTGCAAAATACCCTTTAGCACCTAAAGGATCATCACTTAACAGCAATGAATAGCCAAGGTTATTGTAAAAATCAGCCCTTGCCGGGTTTATGGAGATCGCCTTCCTGTAAGCAGCCCGGGCCTTTTCATGCTCCCTTTTCATATCAAAAACCAGGCCCAATCCATCGTAGGCAGGGGCAAAGCCTCTATCCAACGCAATGGCCCTTTTAAAATTCCGTTCCGCCTGCCTGTAACGCCCCAGTTCCCTCTGACAGACACCCATCAAAAAGTACAACCTGGCCTCGTCCGCATGACCCGCTTCCGCCTCCTTTAGATTGGCCAGGGCCACCTGGTAAAAACCCCTGCCAATCAACTCTTCAGCCAGGGCAAGGTAATTGGGCCTCAATTCAGATGCCCTTTTTTCGGGTACAGGCGAGGTCTTTTCAGTCACCGGCAGGTCCGTATCAGCGCGCCTGCCCACGCCTGCGCACCCTGCCACGGCCCCCATAGATAGGGCCATGCAGAGATGGGCCACCGCCCCGGCCCTTGCCGCCTCTTTTACCATTGTCAAAACCGAAAGGCGAAAAGCCCTTTTCATGAGAACAACACTTCCCTTATTCTTATGATAGTGGGGCCCAGGACAATTAACAGATAAGCTGGGAGGATCAAGAGTATGGTAACAAATGTCAGTTTGACCGATATCCCGGCGCTCCTCACTTCCGCCTTTTGAAGCCTCTCCGTGCGCAGTGCCTCGGAATAGACCCTTAGGGAGGCCGCAATGTCTGTACCGAACCTGAACGACTGGGTCAGCACCTGGACAACACTGTCAAGGCCCTCCTCTCCGTTTCTCTTGGCCAGATTCAAGAGCACCTCTGTCCTGGGCAGCCCGCTCTTGATTTCGAAGAAATACTGGCTGAACTCCTTCGAGAGAACCGGGGCGATCCTGGAAAGCTCCCTGCTCACCCTCAGAAACGCCATGTCAAAGCTGAGCCCGGCCTCCATGCAAACAAGAAGGAGATCAAGCACATCAGGAAGTTCTCTGGATATTTGACCATGCCTGGACTTAATCCTCTGCCTCAGTAGCCGGACGGGCAGGTAATACCCGAACCCAATGAAAAAAAAGATAAGCATGAAATTTGCCGCTGTCATACGGTCTGACACAGACAGTGCAAGCAAATAAATGAAACCCATAAGCAGGCCCAGGCCGAGCCTCACCCCGAAGAACAATACCGGATCCCCGGGATTCCTGAACCCCGCGTAGCTAAGGAGCACCTTCAGGTCGGCAAGCTCCCGGTCTGTCCGCGGACGGGCTATCTCACCGAGCCTGTGCAAGGTTTTCCTCAATATGGCCCCGGCCTTTTGCCTTTGACGCCCCCCTGGGTCCCTTGAACCAGAGGAGAGTCTCTTCAAGACGACGTATCTCCCGTACCACCTCTCAACCTGGTAGTACAGGTAAAGCACAAGCCCGGACACGGCAAAAAATACCAGAAATACTATGATCATGTTCAGGCAGGACATCAGATCTCGACCCGCACAAGTTTCTTCATGAGATACAACCCCAGGACATCCAGTGACAATGCAATCAGCAATATCTTCCTGCCCAGTGAGGCATGGAGCAGCATGTTTATGTATCCGGGACTCAGAAGCCAAGTTACAAGGGCGAAGACAACCGGAATAAGCCCGATTACCAGGGCCGTAGCCCTGCCCTCTGCAGTCATGGCCCGCACCTGCATCCTCAGCTTGAGGCGCTCACGGATGGCTTTGGAAAGCCCCTCCAGCACGCCGGTCAGGTTGCCGCCCGTCTCCCTCTGGACAATAAACGCAGTACACAAAATCTTGACATCTGAAAGCCTGGGAAATCCCGCCTCAAAGTTCCTGATAGCAGTCTCAAACGGCAGTCCCATAGCTATCCCGTCATAGATTGCCCTTATTTCAGGGCCCATCGGGGGACTCAGATGGCCTCCCACGTCCCTCAACGCTCTATCAACAGACTGCCCGGCCCGCAGTGCCCTGATAATCATGTCAATGGCATCAGGCAGTTGCTTGAGTAGCGCCTCCTCCCTTTTCCTCCTCAGATAGACCAGATACAGGGCAGGGCAGCTCATGCCCACTCCCGCGAAAAAGGCCATGACAAAGATATTCGTTGCCGCAAACAGGCAGGGGAGAAGAAACACAACACCCATGGACAAGGTTATTATCAGGAATTTTTCGATGCTGATATTGACATCAGCGGCGAGTATTAAGGCCTCGAACCAGCCTATATTGATAAATCTTTCCAAAAAACGCCTCAAGCCGCCGCCCAGGACCTCAAGCCGCCGCCCGGAACCCTGCCCGGACTGAACCTTCAATCGCATCAGGAGTCTGTGTTTCCTGGACCTCCTCTGCTCCAGATACAGGAAAAACAGAGAGGCAAAAAACAGAAAAAAGAGCACGGTCAGAAACACAACGCCCCCTTCAGACACTTCACCTCACCTCCCGCACCAGCCGGAATATCTCCTTTTCCAGCTCCAGCCCGTGGCTCTTCATATGGTCCAAAAACATGGACACCTTTCCCGTGGCCTTGAAGCATCCGTAGATATTGCCCCTGGCGTCAACTCCGTATTGCTCAAACTTGAACATGTCCTGTAACGCAAAATCGTCACCAGCAGTGCCCGCCATCTCTGAAACGGACATCAATATCCTCTTGCCGTCAGGCAGCCTGGCAAGCTGGACGATAATATTTATGGCACTGCCCAGCAGGGCCTTCATCGCCATCTCCGAAAACACCGATGTCCCCATGCTCAACATTACTTCCATGCGGGAGAGGGCGTCTTTTGGCGAGTTTGCGTGAATGGTGGACATGGAGCCCGGGTGGCCCGTGTTCATGGCCTGTAACATATCCAAGACCTCCGCCCCCCTTGACTCGCCCACTATTATCCTGTCAGGCCTCATCCTCAGGCTGTTGCGGACCAGATCGGTTAGAGTGACCTCCCCCTTGCCCTCAACGTTGGCGGGCCTTGACTCCAGCCTCACCACGTGAGGCTGCTGGAGCCTCAGCTCCGCACTGTCCTCAATTGTGATTATCCTCTCGTTGTCCGGGATATATCCCGCCAGGATATTGAGAAGGGTGGTCTTCCCCGCCCCGGTGCCGCCTGAAATAAGGATGTTCAGCTTGGACTTCACGGCGGCCTCCAGATAGGCCGCTATTTCAGCGGGAAGCGTCCCGTAGGAAATAAGGTCATCAATGGTCAGCGGATTTTGCCCGAATTTTCGGATCGACAGGATCGGCCCGTCCAAGGCAAGGGGGGGGATGATTACATTCACCCTGGAGCCGTCTTCTAGCCTGGCATCCACCATAGGTGAAGATTCATCCACCCTCCGCCCTATACTCGATACAATTCTGTCTATTATCTGCATGAGATGTTCGTCATCCCTGAATCGTATGGGAGTAAGCTCAAGGACTCCCCTCCTCTCTATGTAAACACTGGAATGCCCGTTGACCAGGATGTCCTGTATGGATTCGTCCTGCATCAGGGGCTCAA
>QMMV01000133.1 GCA_003647435.1 Deltaproteobacteria bacterium
CGTCATCATGAGTTTCCACAAGGTCGGCGGCAGGGCCGGTCACAAGGAAGGATTCTTTCTCTTCTACATTCACATACCCGGCGTCATCTGCAAAGCTGCCGGCAGGAAAGGTTACCTCCACCTGACCGGGCACAAAGACAAGGTCTTCAGGAAGGGCATAGCGATATGTAAAATTCCCGAGATCTTCTGCCGGCGGCCCCCGTATTTCCACCGGTGCTTCGTTCCCAACAGTAATCGTGAATACCACATCGTTGTCCCCGGTTATCGAGGTTTCAACGATCGAGTTGCCTCCTGTGGGCCGGAATTCGACATCGATGTATCCCCTCTCATTAAGCAGGGAAACATCGATCTTGCTTCCGTTAAGCGGGTCACTCAGGTTTGCTGTGGGGCCAGTAATGATAAAATGCTCAACGCTCCCGGCATTGCTTCTGCCACTGGTATCTGACCAAGTACCGGCTTTAAACTCAACCGTCACCTCTCCCGGCTGGAACTCGAAGCTGTCAGGCAATGAGTAGCAGTACGAATTATCCACGCTGGTACCAGGCCCCCGCACGTCCAGTGTGCTCCCGTCCGCAAATGTCAGCGTAAACACCACATCGTCGTCATTGAGGCTCGTTTCCTTTATCTGGCTGCCCGGACTGGGGATATAAACTACAGATATATACCTGTTGTTGTTCAGCGCTGAAACATCGATGCTGCCCCCATCCTCAGGGCCGGCCAGTTGTGCGGTAAGATCCTGGACAGTAAAATGGAAGGTTTCATCCTCATTGGTTGCCCCGCTGCTATCAGAGAAGCTGCCCGCTGCAATTTCCACAGACACATCGCCCGTACCGAATTCACCCGAGAAGTGATACCGGTATTTTCCGTCAGCGATTTTTTCTACGCTATCAATGGTAACATTGGAAGCAGCGTCGCCTGCCAGGGTTAATCCGTGAGATTCAAGGATGGTTTCTTGATCAAAAGAGGCCTCGTCAGACGGGAGGAATTTTATCTCGATATATTTGTTCTCATTGAAGTCATCGCGAAAGACCGTCTCGTCGATTCCCGGATACGTCAAAATCGCCACCGGATTTTCAAGCGGCTCGGCAAAATCGAATTCAACGTTGTCTCCATCCGGGCCTTCAAAGAGCATCTCCAATTTACCGCCTACCGTCAAAAGCTCAAACTGCTCGGGGGCATCAAACAGAAACAGCACGCTTGCCTCGCCCGACAGGATCTTTGACACATTCAAATATATTTTCGCGCCGACAGACAACAAGCCATTCACGAAATTCAATTTGCCGGCCATCAATATCTTCCCATCCGTGCTTATTTTTATTCCTACCTGGCCATTAAAAGCCATCTTAGTGGCATAGGCGTCGTATACCGTGCAAGCACCCGTGATGGTCATAGGAGAGGTAAATGCGCCGATAAAGCTGCCCATGATGGGGTTTTGCTGAGCAGCCAGATATTGATTGACCACCTGCTGTTTGACCTGATCCAGCCAGCACGAGGCATCTACATTTTCTACGGAAATTGCGAACCTGGGATCGCGGAGCTCTTTCGGTTCAGAGATATCGGGCAGGGAAGTGAAAAATTCAACCCCGCCCACAAAATCAGTTATTGCCAGACCTGTATCAGGCTCCAATATAATGGGCATAACCGCCTCTACCTGCACACCCAGGGGACCTAATTCGGACAGGGCAAAGCGGATCGTAAACCCGCCTGACCCCGCAATTTCATAACCACCCTGGACACCCATAAAGAAAATCCTGTCCTTTACTGGTGTGTCAGGCGGTGCAAATGGTGAAATTACCTGATTGTTCTCATCTATTTTAAGGATGCCGCCTATCAATGTCCCGTTTATTTTCCCGCCGAAGGCGTTGGCAGAAACGCCCACCCCGATTGATGCGATGTCAAGGATCGGAAACTCGCCTCTGAAAAGTTTTCCGACATCTATCTTGACACCTTCGATGACACCTGAGAACTCGGCTCCTTTCAATCCCTTGATACCGGTAACGGATGCCGACAGCGACAGGACAAAATCAAGGGGCCTGTTATTGATATCCGGCCACTCTATGCCTATCTCCTTAATCTTAATGGGCAGCCACTTCGGCCATCCCACGCTCTTGCCTGTAGCCGACTCCGCGCCGAAAAAGACACCAAATCCCTGCTTGGCCTTGAACGTGCCGTCGCCCAGGAAGGCAAAATTCCGGCCTTCACCGGTGAGTCTCAAGGAAGCCACCTTTAGCTCCGCGCCGATGGATACGAAACTGACAATCTCCTCATTATCTGCGGCGCCGGTATTGATGTATAGATCTTTACCTGTCAGGGCCAGAAATTGACCGAATTCCACCCTGAACGTGTCAACATAGAATTTGAAGGAATCAACCCTGCCATCTGTAAAGGAGAGTGCGGCGCGAAGGGCCCAGGTATTGTTGGGGTCCTGCACAACATCATTGATCTTCTCTGCATAGAGGCTGTCTTTTATGGTGGCATTGACGGGCTTGCCGGGGCAGAATTTGGCCCCGCCGGAGGCAATAAAGATTTCACCGTCAAAATCGAGGGCCTCGCCAAAGGTGACACCAAAGTTGCTGATACCGAATCGGATATCATCAAACTCAAGTATACTGCCAAGCTTAATGGCGGGTTCGGTTGTGGTCCCTGGTGTGACGGGGGCGCCTGTGGTGCTTTGAGGATCTGTGCAACCGTAACAGATTTCTGCTGTTCCGAACCTGAAGCCGTCCGTCCTGATGATAAGTCCCGGGATTGGCGCTTCGGGGCCGCTCGGGCCATCCGGATCATAGGGTTGTATGCTCCCCGATATCTTAAATTTTGGAAAACTCAGTGAAGCCTTCAGGATGGTTATCAGCTTTTGAGACTCTCCATTATGCTCGGCAGGATCATAGGAAGGATCGTATTGTATTTTAACTCCCTCAGCCGTAGCTAACAACACATTGGGAACCTGTAGATTGAAAGAACTCACATCCAGGCCGAACTTGCCTGTCAACTCTATTGATCCACTACCCTGTAAGAACCCCAACACATCGACTGCCAGATCAAAGGTCCCTAAGAGGCCTGTAAAATCCGTAGTAATGCCGCTCTGACTTTGCTGCGGAGTCTGGCTTGTTCCGCTGGAACCAAAGTTAAGGGCCGCATGCTGAACCCCGATGCCGATGGTCACGACCAGCTTCATATCTTTGAAGGTCAATCCCTGGATGCCGACGGTTGGTCCCTGTAAAAGGACAGGCCCAATGGACATCCCCTGAGAGGTCGTTGCAGCACTTCCCGTGGTTCCGGTAACAGTGAATTTTTCGATTTCAGCCGGGTTCGTATTTGAAGCGTTGTCCGCCCACGAACCTGCAATGAAATTCACCTGTACCTCACCCGCCTTGAAAAGGTCTATCCCGTTGTTTGGCACCAGGTCAGTGATCCTGTAGCGGTACGTCGTACCGTACAGGTGTTGAGGCATTCCGCTGATAGCATACGGTTTCGCTGCATCGGCCACACCAGGCCCAGACAGTGTGAATTCGGGCGCAGAATCGAGGATTGTAGCTTCGTTCAAACCGGCGCCGCTATAATCTGCGAAGGTCACGTCAATGAACTTGCACGCATTCAGCATGGTCAGGTCCACCTGGGCGCCGCTTACAGGATTGGAGAGATTTGCCGTCGGTTTTTGCCCCTCGCGAATGGTAAAAGTTTCGACTTCGGAAGCATTACGCCTCCCACCCTTGTCGGACCAGCTATTTGCCTTGAATTCAACCTGCCACTCTCCTAACTTTAACTTGTCTAAAGTGACGTTCTCCAACGAGTAGCGATATGTATTATAACCGATCTTCTTTGGTGAGCCATTCACAATCAGGGTGCTGTTGCCCGGCCCTTTAAGTGTAAACTCGGGAAGGGCGTCTGTGATCGACTTTTCATTCAAACCGGCGCCATTGGGATCATTGAGCCTGATGTCGATATACTTGCGATTATACAGGTCCATCTTATCGATCACCGCCCCGTTTGCGGGTTCCATTAGATCCGCATTGGGCAGCCTGGAGACAGGCGTTCCGGGAGCAACCCCTGCCTGTGTTCCCATGAGGGAAAATCCGGTTACCATCATGTCTTGCAGTTTAAACCCGTCAACGTCCCCAATGGAAAATCTGGCAGAGCCGCTGATGCCGACTACTTCTTCGCCATCAATAGTGATCAACACGCTGGCAGTGGGCATATTGACCTGCACCTTCCCGTCGGCAGATTGCCTGAAATATATTGTGCCGGAGAGCGTAAATACGTCTGCTACCGTAAGCGTCACATCGCCCTTGAAAGCCTTTATCTCAGAAGGGGTGGTGAATTTTACCTGGACGCTTATCTCTTCGGGATTGGAGGGACCTGCCGGCTGATCGGGATCGAAGTCCGGATTCGGCACGTTGATGGTCTCGTCCACCGTCTTTTGGGTCTTGTTAATTTCAAGCGCAACCGAGCCATCAATATCCAGGCCGTCCAGCCCAACGAAAGCTACTGACCCCGCACCGAAAAGGGCATAAGATGATGTTGAGGCCGCGGGATTGGTGCTATCTACATTCTTGAACAGCACAATGCCAAGCTCAGAAATCTCACTTCTGACACCGATTTCATCTGAAGTCCCCTCGTTCATCCCAAGGAAGATGTTAATATTTGCTGCACCCACCAGGATCTTCGTCGTGGTGAGATTTCCGCTCACCTGAGCCTGTTTTTTAAATGCAAACCCGCCTGAAACCGTAAAAAGGTCGGCGATTGCCAGATCAACAGTGCCTGCAAAAGTAGGCTCCGGCGAAGTGGTATTGAATAAGATCCGGACCTCTTCTGTGCCCCCACCGGGCAACGGCACCGTAACCGACTCATCTACTGTCCGTCCGGTCTTGTTGACCCGAACACCAAGGGAACCGGAAAGCGAAAGATCATCAACCCCCAGCAACATCGCGCCGCCTGTCGCAGCAAGTGCATAAGAGCTTGAATTGTTAGCGGGGTGCAGGCTATCCGTATTTCTGAACAGCACCAGACCCAGTTTCGCATCCGTGATCAAGACGCCCATGGCATCCGGGTTGATTTTCGTATCGCCCGGATCCGGAGTACTGTCATCCGGAATCTTCGCCGGTCCCACACCCAAAAACGCTTCAATCCCGGCAGCGCCTGCTTTTATCCTTGTTGTAATAAGAGACCCAGTTACCTGCTTCGACTTTGTGAAAGAAAATCCTCCGGTGAGGGAAACGAATTCCTTTCCGGTGGATGAATCAACGATCTTAATTGTTATCGTCCCGGAAAGGGCAAGTGAAACGTCTTCCTTGAATTTCACCTCCACAGGGATGGTCTGTCCTGGGTTGTCAGGATCAGGCACATTGATGGTCTCGTTTACGACATACCCGCCCCCCAGATCTGTGGTGTACCCGGTATTGTTCTTGCGAAGTCCCAAGGAACCACTCAGCTCCAGTCCGTCAATTCCGAGAAGTGCGGCCTCTCCCGAGGAGCTCAAGGCCATCTTTGATGAGTTCGGTACAGGCGTGGGGCTCTGAGGATTTGTGACATCAATTTTCTTAAACAAGACCATACCGAACCGGACATTTTCCACCAAGACACCCATTGCATCCGCATCCCCGGGTTGACCTGCCCCCAGGAAAATATCGATGCCGGCAGATCCGATGAGCAGCTTGGAGGTCTTGATTTTCTGTGCACCAACGGTCCTGGTGGATTCACTCTTTTCTATGGAAAAGCCGCCCGTGAGGCTCACAAACTCCTCGTCGTCCTTCAAAATGACCAGCGTGAGCACTCCTGCAGCCCTGAGCAACGAACCTTTGTTTCCGTCAAAGTCAAGGGTAACGCGGTTGCCACCGCCCGTATTTACAATAAGAGGTGTGGTCTTGAAATCCGCTACCGTTGTATTCGGCTGGCCGTTCTTTGTCCCCCTGCCCTGGTTGATCGCAACAGAAAAATCAGAGACAGATACTGCCAGACCGTCAATACCCACAAAGGAGGCGCTGCCAACCTCTGCCTTCAGTGATGTCCAGGAGCGAAAATCAGTAGGCGATCCGGTCGCTGGCGCTTTCTTTTTCATCATCGCCAGGCCAAAATTCACATCCCTCAAAGAGAGCCCAAGGGCAGCGTCGTTCGGCGTATCATTGTCGTCTATGAC
>QMMV01000134.1 GCA_003647435.1 Deltaproteobacteria bacterium
CGGGCCGGAGGCGCGTGGCGGGCAACCGCACGACGGTATCCTTGCCCGGCAGCCAGACACGGCAGACGGTCTCGCCCCAGAGCGTCTGGGTCTCGATGACCCGGCAGAGCTCCCCGTGCTCGGGGCTGTAGTACCAGTTGTCCGGCTCAATCCGCATCATTCTTCATGCTTCCTGCGCCATACTCGCCACAGGCCTTTGGGACAAGCGATCCATCACCTGTACAGGAACCAACCCTCCGGTACTGAATTCACGCAAGAGTTCTTCAAGAACCTCCTCGTCGCTGAGATCAGTTAGTTTCGTTCTCATTCTGATTGCCCGCTGTAACCAGGGATACCATTGCCAAAAAATGTTCCTCGTCTTCTGATCTCATGAGATTCAACAAATCCTTCAAGACTGCTTGTGCCTCACTTAATACAGACAGATCATGCTCTGGCTCTCCGATTTCTCCATGATGAGAGTGTGTATGTAGGAATCGCAGTATCCTCACCTTCTTGCACTCATCGAAGTTGAGGGATTTGACTTTCTGCCAAAGCTCACCTGCCTTCTGTGGCTGACGGAACGCCAAGAATGCTTCCAAGAGTCGCCTCGCGATGTTTGGCAATACATAATTTTGCTGTAGTTCTGTTTGGCGGCTTCCCATTGCAGTTCGATATATGTAGGCAAACAGATAGTGATACTCGGATTCATATTCCTCAAGAAGGGGATCGAGCCACTGGAGCTTTGCACATCGGCCATCCTGCTCGATACTACAATCGAGCATGAAGAATCGCGCTGGCCGCAGATTGACGTCCTTTTTATTCTGGCCCTTGAGATGGTGAAACCAGTTACGGACCTGGCGAAAGAACGTAAAGTTGTGCGTAAGAATGAACAGCTGGCCCGCGTTCTGAGTGCGCTCACGAATAAACCCAAATGCTGAAAACAACGCATTCGCATCAAGGCTCGAAACTGGGTCGTCTAACACGACCACACCATGCTCCAAATCAAAGCTTCGATCCTCAAGGGATCTTAAGAAATACAAAAGAGCAATTGCGGTACGCTCCCCCTCGCTCAAACCGCTTGCAATCTCGCCGGCACGGGTGATCCGGTACCCTGTTTCCTCGACATCCAAACGCAGCTCACTGTGCCCCAGATACTTCTGGAGATCTTCGTTCAATCTCTCTGCAGGCTCTTGGTGCTCAATAATCTCGCGTTCCAAAGTTCCAATCTTGCGCTCAAGGGAGCTCACGGATGATTCGGCTTTTCTCGCCTTTTCCTGAGCCGCGGCGACAGCCTCCATTAGCTTCCTGTATTCATCAAGTGAGCTGGCCACGGCATCGTTCTCCAGTTCCTCTCTGGCTTTGGAGACACGAGCGGAAAACTCATCACACGTAGTGTTATGTTTGCGTATGACCGCATTAATGACTTCCAATACGTTTGAATCGTACTCCGGAATTTCCTCGGTGAAGTCGGACGACTCGAAAACCGCCTCCTTCTTTTGACTAAGTGCTCCTTTGAGCTTCTGCAACGCCGATACCACTACCCCCCTTACCTGGTTGAACGTGTCCGATGCTCGGATGAAGTCGCTACTCAGGTCGTCGTAAAACTCCGCTTTGTTGGGTAATGTAAGATTATCCAAGCCTCTTATGAGGTTCTCGATGTCATTGATCTTTCTGTCGATCTCTGAGATGAATCTTTCGTACTCGTCGCTAAAATGGGCTTCTAATTCCTTTAACCTCTGTGGCGGCAAAGGTTGCGTACAGAACAAGCAGGTCTGTGCCTTCCGATCTTTGTGCTTGGAAAGTCCATCCCTTACCCAGGAGGCCAAATCCGGATCATCTCGGAGAGTTGCTATAACCGATGAAACAACGGTCCTGGAAAGGATAGCGCGGATTTCTTCATAAAGACTCTTCAGGTCTGGAAAGGTGTAAGTAATTTCAGAAAGGCGATCCTTTGGTGTGGCAAGATGTTGCCTCTTGCGACGATCTTTGGCGACGTCATCGAGTAGATAGTGGTCGATGCTCTCTTCCTTCAGGAAGGAATCCACCTTGGCCCGAAAATCCCCTTTATTGTAGTTGTTGTATCGGTTGGCGGGGCTTGAGCTTAGAACGTTCTTTATTTCTCGTGCACGGTCTATACAGAACCGATCAAGAGTCCCCTCGACCTCTCTTAGCTTTGCTCGAGCCTTATCCCGCTTGTCCTTCTCATCATCGAGTTGGCTCTTTAACTTGTCGACTTCTTTCTGCTTTTCAACATTTCGTTCTCCGATGACAAATATCGGTGCCACTTCGCCGTTCGTGGTAAAAACTGCTTCGGCAATGAAATCGCGGTTGAAGACGCGAACCGGTATCGAGCACATTTCAAACTGCTCTTCCGAATAGTCCGTGTCGCCAATTGTTACTGACAGCTTCCCCTTGGTCGGATTCTGCTGTTTTTCGAGATGGCGGAAAAGCCGGCTCAGCGTTGTTTTTCCTGTGCCATTCCAGCCATATATGAGGTTATAACGGCCAAACTCTGGTAGGTCTTGCGGCCATGTAAAATCCCGAAACACCCCATAGTCACGCATTCGTGTAATCTTTCTAATGGCCATCACACATCCTCCCCAGATCGGGTGAGCGCCTGGTCGTACCACATGAGGAGCTTGGGGTCCTCCTGGAGGACGTTCTCGGGGATCTTGCGCGCCACGGCGATGATGGTGGCGTAGTCCCGCTCCTGCCACGCCTTCTTGAAGCCGGCGCGGACGGCCTCGAGGCGGAAGACCTTCAGGCGCTTCTGCTTGCCTGCCTGTCCGGCAGACAGGGACTGGCGGCCTGCCTGCCGCGACGTGCGCGGCGCAGGCAGGTACTCCTCGAACTCGCGCAGCAGGGCCCGCTCGCGGAGTTTCTCCAGGTCGCCGGCCTTGTTGGGGTCCGGGACGTACCAGCGGTCCTTCGCTTCGCGAAGGAGTGCGTGGTGCGTGGTGCGTAGTGCGCCGGAGTCCTCGACAACGCACCTCGCACTTCGCACTTCCGCACTGATCAATTCCCGCCATTTGGAGCTCTGCTTGAGCCATGAAACGATCTGAGCGGGAATTGATCCCTTGCCGTCGTAGCGGAGGAAACTCTGCTCCAGCAGCTCAGAGAGCTCGAGCGGCTTCTCGTGCTTCTGCCAGCCGCCGATCTCCTTGAGGAACTGCGGATGAAGCTCCTGGAAGGTCTGCGGCTTCCTGGTGAGCTGCTGCTTGAGCCACTGGATGGCGGAGGCCTCGTCGGTGACGAAGAGCTGGAGCTGCAGGACCTCCTTCACCTTCATGCGCTTCTTGTCGTACTCCGCCACCTGCTCGGGCAGGAAGTACATCCCGTCGCGTTCCGGGAAGCGCTGGGCCAGCCCAGCGTAGAACTCCGCCGCGGAAAGAGGCACCGTCACGCCCCGTTGGACGTGGAAGGCCACCATGCGGTCGAAGAGCAGGTAGTTCTGCCGCTCGGCGATGACCTCCGCCTTGCCGTCCTTGGAGACGAACACCGGAAGCTGCTTCAGGTGCGTGCGGACGAAATCCCATACGCCTTCCTCGGTGCCGGCGGTCAGCTTGAAGCGCTCCTCCAGCCCGCCGTTTGGTTTGTAAGCGGAGATGATAAGATCTTGCTTAACTGCGCCAACACCAGTTATTTGTTTGAAAGTACTGTGTTTCTTGTCTAGTGTACGAACATCGGCAACAACAAAGCCAGCGTGCTGCAGAGATTCCTGAATTGCGTTCCATACGCTATTTTTGGAATTATGAAACTCTACCGTCATCCATCGACCAGGTTTAAGAATTCGGTAGTACTCACGGAAGCACTGGGTCATTAGAGACTGGTATTCAAGTAGTCCCTTGCCTTGTGGCCCATTCTGGACTGCTTCAGGATTATTATTTGTGAGGGCTCTAAGCCAGACCTCCCACAAAAAATTCAACTCGGAATACATTAGATTGCCGCCAAAAGGCGGATCTGTGAAAATGTAATCTACGGATGAGGAACAAACATCCGTTCTCGTTGTACTGCATGTTTCTATTCCTACAGGGCGAGAATAAAGACGAACATTGCTCAGCAGCTTCGCCAACCGCTTTATCTTGCCGCCCAGGATATACTCAAGGGATACCTCGACTACCTGGGAACCAATATAGAGTGTGCCACTTAGGTATTGATTGACTTGGGAATAATGAGTTGGCACGTACCGGGCTATCCGTGAGAATCCCAAGACAGCCTGCTGCACAGTGAAATATAGATACTCACGAATTGCATCTGGAGTAGCGCGAACGATATCGTAAGCTTTTGAAAGTATCCAAAGGTTCCTTGTAGTATAAAAGTGGTGTACATGGGTTAGGCCTATATCATCGTTGCGCCGAGACTCCTCACCCTTTGGCATCCGGTCCGTTGGGAACCAGTAGGGGATGTCTAGCTGCTCGATTTTTTCGATCAGCCCCAGATCAAAGGCATCGGGCGTCTTTTCATAGCGCTTTTTGCCGATGCTGTAGTTGATGAGCACAGGCACTTGCTTGGCCTGGCGGATCGTCTGGCCGATGGCCTTATCGTATTTGGTCACCCAGGCCCGGTCCATATTGCGCTTGGTAAGGTTCGCCCCGCAGTGCGGGCAGGGGAATTCCTTGTGCACCTTGCCCTCGTCCTTATCCACCGCCGCTTCCCAAAAGACCACTTCCTGCGTGCACTCCGGGCAAACGAAAACATCCGACCAGACGGTATAGTTGATCCGGCCCCAGGTTGGACTAGTTCCGAGGAGTGAAAGCTCAGGACTGAGGAGTTCCCGGATTTCGTCGGCCGTTTTGCAGGCGCGCAGTTTGTCGGCCCACGCCTCCGGCTCGCCCTCTTCCGGGCTGGCCAGCGTGGCATACATCCAGCCGCATTCTTCTTCTACCTCCTTCAGGATACGTTTCGCTTCGCGCTCGAACGCTTGCACATCCACCGGCGTGTTGTAGTTGTAGGCGATGAAGGTGGCCGCAGGCGACAGGTCGTTGAGGACGGCACGCCGTGCTCCGAGTCTTGAGAAGGGCTTCCAAACCGTTCGCTTCTTGCCTGACTCATCCGCTTCTTCTTCCTGCTGGTAGATGACGCCTTGGTCATCCACCTTGTAACCAAGGGACTCTACCGTCTTGCGGTCACCACAAAGCTGCGCCGCAACGCCGGTCATCCCCGTCCCGCAGAAGCCGTCGAAGACCACATCCCCTGGCTCGGTATAGTGCAGGATGTACCGCATGATCGCCTTGTGCGGCACTTTGGTGTGGTAGGAGTGCGCGTTGTAGATGGGGTCGTTCTTCCCCTCGCTCACATCCGCTGCGAACGGCTCCTTGCTGTAAGGCACGTTCGGGTCGTAGGGCTTGCCGTAGTGCTTGATGAAGTCCGCGATGAAGGGGTTCGGGCACGCCGTGTAATACGGTGGATCGGACAGGCTCAGGATGTCCTCGATCTCCCCGTGCGGGAAGCCGACCTCGTCCTTCCAGCGCTGGAGCAGGTCCTTGCTTGAATCGGCATGGCGCATGCGCTCGGCGAGCTCACGGAGACGCGCGTCATTTCCCCTGCCTGCGTCGTGCTCGTCGCGGCAGGCAGGCATCGGCCATTTCTCGACCGACCTCATCCGTTCCACGGCGTCTTTCACCGTGGTGAAGGGCACACCGCCGAGCTTGGCGTGGAGTTCCTCCAGCCCTTCACGCAAGAGGCGGAGGAAGTGCTCCCGCCGCGCCTCGTCGTTTTCAAAGGTCATCCCGAGGCATTCCACCGGACCATCATCCACGAAATATTCCTCATCAAAGAGTTTTCCGGAACCAGCTTTAGCCGGAACAATCTTTGTTTTGAACAACTGCCGCTGTCCGGGATTTTCCCTAGACTTTGCCATTTTCCTCCTCGCTTCGGTTGGTGTTTTCCAACATGAGGCGCGCCTTCAGTTTGGCTCCCGCTTCCGTAATTACATATTTTTGGTTCGATGCACGTGGCTTGTCGGGGTTGGTCATGCGTATCACGCCGCCCGCTATAAGGGGATCAAGATGGTGGTTCTTGAAATACCCTCGACTGCTGATCCCAAGTGCTTCCATCAACTCGGATAACTTCCGGGGGACATCGCATAACCTTATGATTTCCCACTGTTTATCAGAAAGCCGAGTCAGTGGCTTGACTTGTTCAGTGGA
>QMMV01000135.1 GCA_003647435.1 Deltaproteobacteria bacterium
ACTTAATATAGTATATGAAACAGAGGAATTCAAGAACAAAAACGCCCGAGCAACCAATATGCCATGCCTGTATCTATTATCGTGCAAATAACTTGAATAAAAAAATTCTTTTGGTAATATAAAATTGCCAAGTGTCGAAAAAGGAGCAGCAACATTGAAAAGAAAAAGCCGGCTCCTTAACCTTACCAGGGTTATTAATTGGTTCCGAGAGGCGCACAACCTCTTGAAGCGGGAGAGGTTTCTTAACCTTCTTAGTGTAGTTTTCCTGTTCATCATCTTCGGTGCGCTGGCGATTTTTTTCTCTGATAATTATTACACCACTAAAGGAATCAGCGGAATCCTTGACGCTATTTACTGGGCTGTTGTGACCATCACCACGGTGGGGTACGGAGATATCGTTCCTACTTCTTCCCTGGCGAAAATAGCCGGACTGATAATTATTCTTAGCGGTCCAGCCCTTCTGGCCCTCGTGACGGCCTCGGTTGCATCTATCTATGTGGAAAGGAAAATCAAGGAAGGAAAGGGATTGGAATCTATCAAAGACAAAGATCACGTTATCATTTGCGGCTGGAATGAAAATGGCGAAAAGGTGATAGACAGCATCGTCGCCCAGATGAAAGCGGGCCAGACAAGTATAGTCCTCGTAAATGAGCTTAGTAGAGATGAGGTTCAATCCATCCAGTACAAGTACAAAGATTACAACCTGCGCTTTGTGCGGGGTAATTTCGTAAGAGAAGATGTTCTTGCAAGGGCCAACATAATGAATGCCAGATCCGCTATTGTGATGGCAGATGTCTCCGGGGGACACAGTATTGAAAAAGCAGATCAGAGAACCATTTTTGGGACCATGACTATAAAGTCAATGGCCCCGAAGGTTAGAACCTGCGCAGAGCTCATAGACGGACACAATAGAGAGCATCTTGTAAGGACCAAAGTTGATGAGATTATTGTGAGAGGAGAATCCTCTGGTTGTATGCTGGCCATGGCAGCCATAGCCCCCGGAGTATCTTCTACCATAAGATCACTTATAAGTAGTGAAGATGAAAATAAGATCTGGCGTCTCCCTGTACCGTCAAGATATGTGGGTAAATCCTTCGGTGAGTTATCCGCCCATCTCAGGGAAAAGTTTAGCGCAATTGTGCTCGCTGTTTTAAGAGAACAAAAGCAGATGAAACTGGGTGATATTCTTTCCCCGGACTCAACATCAATAGACGAATTTATCAAGAGAAAGTTTGAAGAATCAGGGAAGGATTTTTTTGGGGAAAAAGAGAAGGTCTCGGTTGTGATCAATCCACCTGATGATTATCAACTGAGCAAGAATCACGCAATTGTTGTCATTTCAAAGGAAAAACCGGAAGAAGCTGGATTCGTGGAACGACTTGTAAAAGGAACATAATTACACTATGAACGCCACGGAAACAGTAAAGAATAGCTTCATCTTTAATACTCTGAACGACGAACAATTAGCTAAGGTCGTTAACATTACAAGGGAAAGAAGGTTTGACAAAGGCAGTGTCATCATGCACGAGGGGCATGAAGGGGATGCAATGTATATGATCGCCAAAGGAGAGGTGGAAGTATCAAAAAGTCTGACCATGAAGTTCGGGGATGATGATTACAGACAGAAAGAGAAGGTGTTGAGCCGATTTCGACCTGAAGATCACGTGGTCTTTGGAGAGATGGCTCTTATTGCAAAGGGTACTCGCTCTGCTTCCATAACCGCCAGAACCGATTGCGTTCTCCTTGAAATAACAAGAGATGATTTCTTAAAACTCATCAAGGAAGAACCTGACATGGGTGTCACGATTTTGTTGAAGATCTCTGAACTGCTCATAGACCGGCTCAAACACTCGGATCAGGATGTTATCAGGCTGACAACCGCCTTATCTATTGCGCTGAGTGGTTAAAAAAGTCTCCAGAACCCTGTCGCCATCAGGTGTTCCCAGAACACTTGGAACAGTAACCAAACACCTCAAGTTTATGACCTTTAATTGTGAACCCATATTTTTCAGCCAGCTTTTTTTCGAGCCTCTTTAAAGATCCTTCTTCAAATTCGATAGTCTTCCCGCAACCCAGACACCGAAGGTGGCAGTGGGGTTTGTGGCCATAAATGTGCTCATAGTGCTGGCGACCGTCTTCAAAATAGGCTTCCTGAATCAGATTTGATTCCAACAAATACGGAATCAAGCGGTAGATGGATGGCTTGGAGATCTTTTTCTTCTTTCTTTTCAGGCGCAAATAGAGTTCATCCACATCAAAATGCTCGTGGGTGGCAAAGATCTCTCGAATGATTGTTTCTCGCTCCGGAGTGTTTCTCAGACCCTTTTCGCGAGCAAATTCACGAAAGACCTCTATTTCATTTTTCATAGTTTGTCTCCATTTATACTGGCTTCAAGAGTCATCATTGTTTCGTCTGATATCAATTTTCACACCTGGTGTCAATAGAAAATGGCCGGGAGCCATTACCAAACAAAGCTTCCGGTTGAGCACTTCTGCTCAGCTTGGATATCTTATTGATGAAAAGCGTTGGTTACTTGAATGAAATTACTCATCTATTTGACAACCGCCGAACTTTATCATAAGAAAAGAATCCATACCTAAAGGGAGTAGTAACCTATCTTGGGCTCTCAACTTCTCCCGCTGGTTGGGAAATTTGGTAGTCCTTTGAAAGGGGGTTTCCAATGATTGTGGCAATTACGTCAAAGGGAAAAACGCTGGAGGCTGAAATGGAATTGCGGTTTTCACGCAGTCCATTCTTTATTATTGCGGACACCGAGACGGGAGAATTCAAGGCATTTAAAAACCCCGGCGCATCGGCCAAAGATGCAGCCTGTGTTGATGCCGTAAAATTTCTGGTCAGCCAAGGCGTGAAAGCCATTTTAACCGGGAACATAGGCCACAATGCCTTCACCACCGTCAAAGACACGCAGATGAAAATCTATTGGGCTACTGCCGGAACAGTTGGTAAAGCCCTTGAAAAATTCAAAAAACGCAGACTATTGCTTGCAAAAGAACCCTCGGTAGGTTTCAGAGAAGGCCTTAGAACGAAACCGTCAAAATGAGCAGTGATCCAAAACCATGACACGCATATCGATAGGGAGGAGAGTAAGTGAAACTTGCCCAGAAAGCAATTGAAACAACAAAACAAACAGACGAGCTCGACCAGCTTTGTATAAATACGATACGCATGCTGGCCGTGGATGCCGTGGAAAAGGCACATTCCGGACACCCCGGGATGCCCATGGAGGCCGCCGACATTGGATACGTCCTCTGGACCAGGTTCTTACAACATAACCCTGCCAACCCCCGATGGCCCAACCGGGATCGGTTTGTTCTTTCGGCAGGCCACGGATCAATGCTGTTGTATGCCCTTCTTTATCTGACAGGATACGACGTTTCTCTTGACGATATACGGCAATTCCGGCAATGGAGCAGTAAGACACCCGGACACCCTGAGTACGGCCTGACCCCAGGGGTTGAGACTACTACAGGCCCTCTCGGTCAGGGTTTTTCCAACGGGGTCGGAATGGCCATAGCCCAGGAATATCTTGCTCAGTGTTTCAACCGTCCAGAATACCCTCTTGTTGATTATTTCATATATGCCCTCGTGAGTGACGGAGACATGATGGAGGGAATTTCATCAGAGTCAGCCTCTCTGGCCGGCCATCTCCGCCTGGGCCGCCTCATTTACATATACCTGGATAACCGCATTACAATAGAAGGGAGCACAAGCCTCACTTTCACCGAAGATGTTGCCGGTCGTTTCAAGGCCTACGGGTGGCATGTGCAAAAGGTGGATGGCCATGACATTCATCAAATAGCATCAGCGATTGCCGCTGCAAGGGAAGAAACACAGAGGCCATCACTGATTATTGCCCGCACGCACCTCGCCTATTCAAGCCCCACCAAGCAGGATAAGGCATCAGCTCACGGTGAACCGCTTGGTGCCGATGAAGTTCGATCGCTAAGGAAGAAGCTCAACTGGCCTGAAGACTTGTTTTTTGTACCTAAAAAAGCACTTGCCCAATTTCGAAATTCCATAGAAAGAGGCCGGAAATGGGAGGTTGAATGGTTACATCTCTATGATTCCTATGCCAACAAATACCCGGATATGGCAAGACAGTGGAAGGAATTCCACGACAGAAAGTGGCCAGACGGCTGGGAAAAAGAGCTGCCCACCTTTGAGCCGGAACAAGGGCCGATAGCAACCCGAAGCGCTTCGGGAAAAGTACTTGAACGTCTATCCCCAAAGCTGTCGCGGCTTTTAGGTGGTTCGGCAGACCTTGCTCCATCAACAAAGACCTTTGTTAAAAAGCTGGGGGTAATCAAGCGAGATCTCTGCGGGAGAAATATCCATTTTGGTGTGCGCGAACACGCCATGGGGGGAATACTCAATGGTATTGCCCTGAGTCAGTGCCTGGTCCCCTACGGGAGCACCTTTCTCGTTTTTTCCGATTACATGCGTCCTGCAATTAGGCTGGCCGCCCTGATGAGACTCCAAATTATCTATGTCTTCACACACGACTCAGTCGCTGTCGGTGAGGACGGCCCGACCCATCAACCGGTAGAACAATTGGCAGCCTTGCGTGCGATACCAAATCTTGTAGTTATGCGACCCGCCGACGCCAACGAAACTGCGTTTGCGTGGCAATTTGCTCTGAATCACAAGAACGGTCCTACTGCCTTGATCCTCAGCCGGCAGAAGCTGCCAATTATTGACAGGAGCCGCTTCGCTTCAGCTGCTGGAGTACTGCGGGGTGCCTACATCATGTCTGATGCAGCTCCGGGCACACCTGAAGTCCTGATCATTGCCAGCGGCTCAGAGGTGCATCTCGCAGTGGCTGCTTATGAAAAGCTTGTTCATGAAGGAATCGCCGTTCGCCTTGTAAGCATGCCAAGCTGGAAGCTCTTTGACGCTCAGGAGGCACATTATCGTGACCACGTATTGCCGCCCACTGTCAAAGCGCGCCTGGCTATTGAGGCATCCGTATCTATGGGGTGGGAACGCTACGCAGGCTCTGAAGGCAAGGTAATCAGCATTGAGCGGTTCGGAGCCTCAGCTCCGGGAAATATTATTTTGGAAAAGTTCGGCTTTACAACATCTGCCATAATTTCCGCAGTAAAAGATATGCTCAAGAAATCCTGAACGGAGGATGAACTATATGTCCCGTCACAAAAAGATTGAACGACGAAGAGAAATAGAGCGCAGGCGCAGGCGCCGTGAAAAGAGAGCAAAGCTTCGAGCTAAAGGCTTGCTCCAAAAAGAGGGTAGACAAAACGACAAATCTTAGTAAACCATTTGCGCCCCAAAGTTTGCTCCATTGGCCAAGCATATATCTTTCTTGACCCATCTGGCGACCAATTGTTTCCCGAGGGTAGCGCTGCGTATCATTTTTCCGGAATACACTGTATCTGTATGCCCCACCACTGTTCTTTCTGGGATTTTCCTAAATCCTTCTTGCAAGCCGGCCCTTTGTAGCGGTACCAGCTGAACAAGAGGTGGTTCCAGTTCTTGTAGACAGTATCATGCTGCCAGAATTCAGATTGTTTTGCTGCCGTACCACATCCTGAAAGAAACAAGCCAAATATTAACAAGAAACATACCTTTTTCATGAGCCGGCGCCTCCCTTCGCTGCGCCACCAACCTGCTTGTTCCTAATCTGATAACCGTCCCTTGCCTGTAAAGTACAGCCTACGCAAGAGGAGGACAAGGCAGACTTTTTCAGATAATCGTCCAGCGCCGCATGCAACGTGTCAACCGCCAGTTTCGCGCAATGCAGATGATCGCTTGGAAGCCCGCCAACAAATTCACATATATCATCCGCATCGATGTCTGCAACTTCTTCCGCTGTTTTGCCGGTTGCCAAAGTTACAGCAGCATATATGCAATTGTAACTATGGGCACATCCATCCGTCCAATGGGAAGTTTTTGCAACCTTACCGTCCCTAAATACGAGGCGTACTTCCATGGTATCTTTACAACTGCCGGTTATGCGTGCTTTTCCATCAGGATTCTCGATGTGCGGATTAAGCCAGTAATGAACAAGAAACCAGGCCACAACAACAACTATGAGAACCAAGATCCCAATAACAGGGTTAAAGGACATTGTCTTTACCCTCTTA
>QMMV01000136.1 GCA_003647435.1 Deltaproteobacteria bacterium
ACGGTACAATAACATGAACTGGTTGCCAACATCAGTTAGGCTAAAGCATAGGTTTGTTGCTTAACTGTTCTTTCTTAACGCTCGCTAACGCTCTCAGACAGTGAGACAGCCTATACCGGATTGTCCGTATGCGATAATATTTTCAAAAGGCTAAAATGATACTTCTTATTTTCTTTTAAAGCTGCGCCTTGATTTTGCCAAAAGTGCGGTTTAGTTCCCGCGCTCTTTCTTGTTTTTCTGCAAGCAGTTGGTGCACTAATTCTTGGTTATTAGCTTTTTCAGCTTCCCTGATCCTTCTCAACAGCAGTCTCTGCTCTTGCTTTCTGAGTTTTGCCTCGTACTGACCTACAATCTTGAGGGCCCTTTCATAATCAGAGTGCGTCTCTTTCAAGGAAAGAGAAGAAATCACGTTTCTGATTTCGGGATCCTCGGTCTGTGCAATCAGATCCGCAGCTGTCACAGGGACATTGGCATCAACTCTTTGCAGGATCATTTCGCCCACCTTTTTCAGCGCCACCGTTTCAAGGCTTGCGACTATCTTTCGAACATTGAAACTTCCCAGGATCTGCGGGGCTTGTAACATGATGGCAATAAGTGTTTCTTCAAGCCTGGATCCACCTTGAGGCTTGACAGGAGAAACCCTCTTTTTTTCGCTCCCCTTTGAGTCTCTGATCTCTCGCAGGATGACAGACTCGTCAATATTGAGTCGCTCGCTCAAATCCCGTACGTAGACCGATCTGCTTACGCCGTTTGCGAGAGACCTGAGAGGACCTTTCAATGCATCAACAATTCGTATCTTACCTTCCGGTGACAGACCATACTTATCAATTGCTGAGGCAATGAGAAACTCCATGATCCCTAAGGCCCGCTCCACACGTCGGAGAAATCCCTCGCTGCCGACTTCAAAAACATAAGAATCCGGATCTCTTCCCTCTGGCAGGATTACAATGCGGATATTTGCTTTTTCTTCCGCAAACAGCGAAAGACTGCGCTCAGCAGCCTTTATCCCCGCATTATCGGAATCGAAAACAAGGATAAATTCACGGGCATACCCTTTCAATATTCGGAGGTGTTCTTGTGTAAGCGCTGTGCCCAGAGTAGCCACCACATTTTTGATGCCGTGACAATAGAGGGACAGAAGGTCAAAGTAGCCCTCCACAATGAAGACGGAACCGGCCTTACGGCACATCTCCTTGTTCGCATGCAACCCATAAAGGATACTACGCTTGTGATAAACAGGGGTCTCAGGCGAATTGAGGTATTTTGGAAGGCTATTGTCCAAACTCCGTCCACCAAACCCCACAACTCGTTGATCGATGTCAAGAATAGGGAAGATGATCCGGTCACGAAATCGGTCGTAATATCCCCCCTTTTTAGCAATCACCAAACCGGTGGTTTCTACATCGTCGAGCGGTACCTTTTTTGAGGAAAAGTAGCGTACAATGTTGTTCCACCCCATTGGTGCATAACCAAGCCAAAAGCGCTCGATGACCTCTGGAGTCATTCGTCGTTTGGCTAAATATTTCCTGCCTCGTTCCCCCGAAGAGGTATCTACCAGTGCTTTCCTGAAATAATCAACAGCGTCTTCATTAATCTGAAACAGCTTCTCCCGCTGCGCAAATTTTCGCTTTTGCGCCGCAGACATATTCCGGGCGGAGATTTCGATACCATATTTCTTGGCCACAAATCGAACGGCTTCAGGAAAACTAAGATTTTGATATTGCATAACAAAGTTAAAGACATTCCCCCCCTGTCCACAACCAAAACAGTGAAATATCTGCTTTTCTGGACTTACTGTAAACGACGGGGTTTTCTCAGCATGAAACGGGCACAATCCCAAAAAATTCTTACCTACCTTTTTTAAGACGACGTATTCAGAAATCAGATCCACGATATCGGCTGTATTTCTAACATCGGCAATCTTGTCGTCAGGGATAAATTCAGACAATATATATACTCCTCAATAGAGCCTGAAGCCCTCACATTTGACTGGAAGAAGAAGTTGAAAGTACCTCAATGGATCACTCAGCAGGGGCCGTTGACAATAAGTAATGATTAAATGGAAGCCTGAGAAGCCGGTTGAAGAACAAATGTGCAATCCTCAAAGAGAAAGCGCTTCTGTGTAACTAAAGGGTGTCGGCGTGCAAATTTGCCTTTCTGAAAACTTTAAACCTTGATAATAACCATTGTTCCAGAATATGTCAAGAAAAAAACTTATTCGAAACCTTCCGCAATCCTTATCGCATCTTTCAACTTAAGGCTCCCCGAGTATAGCGCTCTTCCTATTATAACGCCTGCGACACCGAGTGGTTCCAGCAGAAGTAATTCCTTTATATCATTTATATTCGACACGCCACCAGATGCGATAACCGGAATCGAGACCGATTCGGCCAGCCTGCGAGTCTCAACGATATTCGGCCCGGTCTGCATGCCATCTTTATGAATATCGGTAAAGATAATACCAGCAACACCATATTCTTCCAGATCCTTGGCCACCTCAGTGACCCGCCGCCCGGTTATCTTGGTCCATCCCTCGACCGCGACCATGCCATCACGGGCATCAAGACTCACAATAATACTGTCCGGATAGGCCTTGCAGGCCTTCTTCACAAGCTCAGGGTTTCGAATCGCCTCCGTTCCCAGAATAACTCTGGCTACCCCGAGACCCAGGTACATAGCAATGGTTTTCATAGAACGTATGCCACCGCCTACCTGAATCGGAATAGCCACGCCATTCAGGATACGTTTAACCGTTTCGGTATTTCGGGGACTCTTCTCAAAGGCGCCGTCTAAATCCACAATATGGAGCAGCCGGGCCCCTTCTGTCTCCCACCTGACGGCCATGGCGCAGGGATCATCAGAAAAGACGGTTTCCGAATCCCTACGCCCCTGAAGAAGCCGTACACAGCGCCCCCCTTTGAGATCTATAGCTGGAATGACAAGCATCTGGTACTATTTCTAAAGTTCACTTCACTAATTGGTCCAGTGCGAAATTTACCGGCAGCTTGTGCCGCTCTAAAGGACTTTGTCAAACCTCAATTTGACTACTTGGCCGATCGCGAAGCTAAGCCCGGAAAAGAGGCCATCACCTGACGCAAGCCGAATGAAACCAGTTCTTCCGCTGTCAGCCATCGCCCTCCCCTCCTCACAAACGTGCCGAACCTCAACACGTTTTCACTAAGGCTATGCTGCGTTTCATCAAACTGCCCAACCCATATCAAGCGTCCATCAGAGACACGGAGGAAATGAATATCAAAAGCAACGGAGGCTGGAGTATCTACAGACAGGGGTGTACCGACACGCTGCCGAAAAGAGTAAATCATTCCACTGACAACACCATCTGCCTGTAGCTTCTTTCCTACTTCGACGATAAGATTACGTTCCGACAGACCAATATGTTCAGAAAGCAAGTGGGAGCGAACGCCTTCTGCGGTGCCCGGAGGAATCAGGCTGTATTTGCTTTTTGATCTGAGATAATCCCAGAGCTGCCTGGTCATATAGGCATGGGCTGTCGGTTCAATCTGTCCAACAATAAAGATGGCACCACAAATAGGACAGCGAACGCTTGTGCCAATGTTAAACCTTCCCGTAGCCATCCTAAACGGCATTACCACCACTTTATGCATATCGGCAACAGGGACAGACTCACGGGTTGAAGGGGGCAGGGAAGGAACACATCCTGCCGTGCATAGGCCGGCAAGGGCTAAGAAGAGCCATATCGACATGCGACAACGATGTACGAAACTGGAGACTACTCCGGGATATATCCGCTCATAACACGCCCTTGGTGGAACGAACTTCCTGAATCCTTGTATCCAGCATCGTAGCCTCATCGAGTGCTTGGCCAAAGGCTTTATATATAGCTTCAATGATATGGTGGGTATTTTCGCCATACTCGAGATTCACATGGAGGGTGGTACCGCTCTTATCGACAAATGCCTTAAAGAATTCTTTGACCAGTTGCGCGTCAAACCGCCCGGTAAATTGTGAAAGGAAACTGACGTGATATACTAAAAAGGGGCGTCCTGAAAAATCAATTACGACAGAGGCCAGGGCCTCGTCCATAGGGACTATGGCTGTACCATAGCGTCGCATGCCTTTTCTCTCTCCTAATGCCTTGTCAAAAGCCTCACCCAAAACCAGCCCTACATCTTCAACCGTGTGATGATAGCCTGTCTCAATATCGCCTTGTGCCCTTAGCGTAAGATCAAAAAAACCGTGAGCAGCCATCAGGGTAAGCATGTGGTCAAAAAAAGGGATCCCCGTTGAAATCGCACCTTTGCCTTTGCCTTCGATTGTCAATTCAGCGGTGATATCTGTTTCCTTGGTCTTGCGGGTAACCACAGCAGAACGCGTGCTTGACATTGGCGCTTCCATCCTTTTTCTTTACAAGAGTCTTTGGCAAACCCCGGATCGGGGTGGCTTCGCAGTTGGTGGAGATGAGGGGAGTCGAACCCCTGACCTGTACGTTGCGAACGTACCGCTCTCCCGCCTGAGCTACATCCCCATCTTTTTTAAATATTACCTCCTAAAGTAAAAAAAGCGTAACTATTCAGCCACAAAGACACAAAGAGGAAATGAATATAAATTGAATAACGGAGTTTTCGCACTAATTTCAATATTCCAAGGCCATACTAAAAAATAATTCTACAGTTTTGGTGTCTTGGTGGCAAGATACCTGAGTAGATACAAAAAAGCAAGGTATTTTCGCATCTATTGGAAGCATTTTGCACAAAATGCCTGAATTTGATCCACAACGTAGAGTTGCTGCCGACTGGTCAATTCAGGATATATCGGCAGTGCAAGGCTGTTTTCCGCAGCGGCTTCTGCGACTGGGAAATCACCCTTTTTACCTTTCAGGTAATTGAAACACGGCTGAAGGTGCATGGGCACAGGGTAGTATATCTCTGTGCCAATACCGGCTTCATGCAGGTAGCGCTTGAGTTCGTCCCTTTTCTTTTCAATAGAAATGACAAACTGGTTGTATACGTGTCGGCCGTTCCCTTCTGCTGGGAGCCTGATAATACGGTCCAATCCATGGTCGGTGAAAAGTTCCCGATAGCGCTTCGCATTTGCCTGGCGTGCCATAGTCCACTGATCAAGATAAGGCAGCTTGACATGGATAATGGCAGCCTGCAGGGCATCGAGGCGAAAGTTCCCGCCCAGCAGTTTATGGTAGTACTTTGGATGTGAGCCGTGCACTCGCAAGATTTTAAGTCTTTCATACAATGATTTCGAAGAAGTCGTAACCATTCCTCCATCACCAAAAGCACCCAAATTCTTGGAGGGAAAGAACGAAAAGCACCCTATATCCCCTATGGAACCTGCCCTTTGACCTTTGTATTCCGCACCTATGGCCTGCGCTGCATCCTCGATAAGGACAAGATCGTAAGCCCGTGCAATTTGTAGAATCGGTTCCATATCGCAACACTGGCCGAACAGATGCACAGGGATGATCGCTTTGGTATGCTTTGTTATCTTCTCCTCAATAAGTTGCGGATTGATATTGTATGTATCTCGTTCTATATCTACAAAAACCGGCCTGGCACCCAGGCGGGCAATTGAGCCCGCAGTGGCAAAAAATGTGTATGGAGTGGTAATCACCTCATCCCCCGGCCCAATCCCTGCCACCATCAATGAAATCAACAGCGCATCAGTTCCAGATGACACCCCAACTGCATACTTGCAGTTGCAATAGCCGGCAATCTCTTTTTCGAGTTGATCGACCTTTGGGCCGAGAATAAACCGCTGGCTCTCATACACCTCAGTAGTAGCTGCGAGAATCTCTTCTTTGATTCGGCTATATTGGGCTCTCAGGTCTAAAAGCGGAACATCCATATTTTCCCTCCCATGATTTTTTTATCTGCACAATGAACTATTCAGGCCGCCAGGTTCACAGTTCACGGTTCAGGGTTAATCGCTCTGAGACTGTCTGCCGAGCAAACGCTTGAACCTGAGCACGTATTTTTCAACAAGTATCATTTTAGCCCTTTCAAAAATACAAATACACAGTGTTCAGGTTTCGGGTTTCAGCTTTAAATGTTCACTTTTCCGACACCTGAAACCTGAAACCAGCATGATGTCCCGTCCGCAATCATATTTTCA
>QMMV01000137.1 GCA_003647435.1 Deltaproteobacteria bacterium
CATCGCTGATCTTCCGCTTCGCCAAGATTTGTTAGCAAAAAACGTTTTAATGACCGCTCAAAGGAATTTTTGTTTGGGCAACGACCCGTTAGGATTTGACCCCCATGTCATCTTATGTACAACCAGGCTATTCGGATTAAAGGGGCAAGACAGAACAACCTGAAGAATCTAAACCTGCAAATCCCTCTGAACCGCATCACTGTGGTCACAGGGGTAAGCGGTTCGGGCAAGTCTTCTCTGGCCTTTGACACCCTTTATGCCGAGGGCCAACGCCGCTATGTCGAGACCTTTTCTCCTTATGCCCGCCAGTTTATGGACCGCATGGACCGCCCGGATGTTGACCGCATTGACAACATCCCTCCTGCTATTGCCATCGATCGTAAGGAGCCTGTTCGCACTTCCCGCTCAACTGTTGGCACCATGACCGAGATCACAGACTATGTAAAGCTCCTCTATTCCCGATTAGGACAACTCCACTGCAGCGCCTGTGGGAAGCCGGTGAGACCTGAAACGCCGCAAGATGTGTGGCAGGTCTTAAAAGATTTTCCACCCATGTCTGAGGTATTGATCAGCTTCCCTTACAGCACCAAAAAGAGTTCGCCGGATCAAGTGCGCAGGGAACTTGCCCGGATGGGATTCACACGCTTTTTCTCAGGGGGCAAGATCCGATTGCTTGACGAATGGAAAGCATCCGATGATGGAGACATGCTCAATATTGTGGCAGACCGTCTCTTGTTCCAGCACAAGGACAGGAGGCGAATTATCGATTCCTTAGAGCAGGCCTTCCACCTTGGAGGGGGCAGGGTGGACCTTTGGATCAGACCCGACCATCACTTTTCTTTTAGCAGCAAGCTCGAATGCCCCCATTGCGGTATTTCCTACAGGCCCCCTGTTCCTAATCTATTTTCTTTTAATAGCCCCATTGGAGCCTGCGAAACCTGTAAAGGCTTTGGCAAAATCATTGATATAGATCTGGATCTGGTTATCCCGAACCCCGAGTTGTCCCTTGAAGAGGGAGCGATCAAGCCATGGGGCGACTGGATAGATCACCGGACCGAATATCACGACCTGATCGCATTTTGCCATCGCAGGAAAATACCGACAGATGTGCCATTCCGCCAGCTCACTGACGAACAGAAACAACAGATCATCGAAGGGACTCCGAGCTACGACGGCGTGCGGGGATTTTTCAGATGGCTTGAAACAAAAAGTTACAAGATGCATGTACGCGTCTTTCTCTCCCGCTATCGTAGTTACAAACAATGCCCTGATTGCAATGGAATGCGTTTTAAAAAAGAGACCTTACTCTATCGGCTTGGCGGGCTCAACATCGGGGAGCTCTATGCCTTGAATGTTGATGAGGCAAGCAAGTTTTTTAAAACCCTACGTGTGCCTCCCGGGGATGAGGCAAGCAAGCTCGTTCTGGATCAAGTATGCGACAGGATCAGATACCTTAGCAATGTTGGGCTGGGCTACCTCACGCTGGACAGGCAATCCCGCACCCTTTCAGGGGGAGAAGTCCAACGTGTAGCCCTTGCCTCGGCGCTTGGTTCTTCCCTGGTCAATACCCTCTATATTCTTGATGAGCCGAGCATCGGCCTTCACCCCCGTGATAACCATCGCCTGATTCGCATCATGAAAGACCTCAGAGACCTGCAGAATACCGTGGTAGTGGTAGAACATGACCCTGAGATCATCAGTCAAAGTGACTTCATGCTTGACCTCGGGCCGGGAGCCGGAGAAGCAGGGGGGCAGATCATGTACTTCGGTCCCACTTCCAATGTGAATGCCTCCCTTACAGGGGAGTATCTCAAAGGTGAACGCTCTATCCCGATACCGCGGATACGGCGTAGACCGAAAGACGGCCAATGGCTCACCATTGAGGGGGCTTGCGAGCACAACCTGAAAGAAATCGATGTCCAGATCCCACTTGGGCTCTTTGTCTGCCTGACAGGTGTATCAGGCTCCGGCAAATCGACCCTGGCAGAAGATGTCATCTATAAGGCTATCAAGTGGGCCAAATGGGACCCTCAAGGCAGGCCAGGCTGCCATAAGAAGCTTGCCGGCCTCAAACACGTTGTTGATGTGGTGCTGGTAGATCAAAAGCCAATTGGGGGTACACCAAGGGCAAACCCCCTAACCTATAGCAAGGCCGCTGACCCCATCCGTCACCTCCTTGCCTCAACACCGGATGCCATGGCAAAGGGTTTTGGGCCGGGCCATTTTTCGTTCAATGTGCCGGGAGGGCGGTGCGAAACATGCAAAGGAGAAGGTTTTGAAAAGGTCGAGATGCAGTTTCTTTCGGATGTCTTTATCACGTGCCCCGAGTGCAATGGCAAACGCTTTAAGAAAGACGTGTTGAAGGTCACCTACAGGGGCTGCAACATCCATGACATCTTTTCCATGACAGTTGACCAGGCCATCACTTTTTTCGCGGATCAACCAAAGGTGATAACCGCTCTAAAACCATTATCTGATGTGGGTCTCGGTTACATACGTCTTGGCCAGCCGATAAACACGCTATCGGGGGGTGAGGCACAGCGCCTGAAGCTTTCGCGATATTTAAAAACAGGAGATGGCAAACCCCGGCTTTTCATCTTTGATGAGCCCACAACCGGGCTCCATTTTGATGATATAGGAAAGCTTCTCACTGCCCTTCAGAGGCTGGTCGCTGAAGGAAACACGGCGCTTGTGATCGAACACAATATGGACGTGGTAAAGACTGCGGATTGGGTGATCGATCTTGGCCCTGAAGGGGGGGATGCCGGCGGTGAGGTTGTTGTGGCGGGGCCTCCCGAGGTAGTGGCAAGGAACGAGGAGTCTCACACAGGCAAATTTCTCAAAGTGTATCTGAGCGGCCAAGGCCGCTTAAGGCAAGCCGAAAAGCTTTCTCTTGCCCGGAAAGCGGCTGTTTGCGAACCTGCTCGGGGGTTTTCTCGCTCCATCACCATAAGGGGGGCCAGGGAACACAATCTGCAAAACATCAACCTTTCCATCCCCCGCAACCAGCTTGTCGTCCTGACGGGCATTTCCGGCTCCGGGAAATCTACCCTGGCCTTTGACATTCTCTTTGCTGAAGGCCAGCGCCGTTATCTTGAAAGCCTTGCCCCCTATGTAAGGCAGTATGTGAAGATCCTTGAACGTCCCGACGTAGATGTTGTCTCAGGACTTCCACCCACGGTGGCAATTGAGCAGCGTATCAGCCGTGCAAGCCGGCGCTCCACAGTCGCAACACTGACCGAGATCTACCACTTCCTCAGACTCCTGTACAGCAAGCTTGGCGTACAATATTGTCCTAACTGCGGGCATGAGCTGATTTCTCAGAGCCGGATGCAAATCGTGGAAAACTTCCGGCGGCGTTTCAGGAAAAAACGCGGTCTCGTCCTGGCTCCGAAGGTGATCGGCCGTAAAGGTTTTCACAAGGAGGTATTTGCCCAGGCACTCGCTAAGGGTTACAGGCAAGCACGCATCGACGGCAAAGTAATGCCGATTAAGAAAAACATGGCCCTCAGCCGCTATTATGAGCACACGATCGAGCTTGTGGTGGGACGGCTTCCGGCAGAAAACTACGAAGACATAGTGGCTCGCGGTCTAAAAGAAGGTGACGGCAACCTTCTGGTCTTAGACGAAAAAGGCGAGAAAGATATCTTTAGCCTGCTTGGTATCTGCCCTGTCTGCGGAAGAGGAGCTCAAGCCTTGGACCCCAGACTCTTTTCTTTCAACAGCACACATGGGGCGTGCCCAGAGTGTGATGGATTGGGGCAAATAGGAGATGCTCAGTGGCAGACGGTGTGCCCGGAGTGTGGTGGGAGCCGCCTGAAACGAGAGGCGCTGGCCGTTAAGATCAAAGGCTATTCTATCTGGGATCTGACGCAAAACACTGCCGGAGATGTGTACAAAATTGTAAAAGGATTTTCTTTTACAAGCCAGCAATCTCCTATAGCTAAACCCATAGTGGCTGAGATCCTGACCCGCCTATTATTGTTGAAACAGCTCGGGGTCTCTTACCTGACACTTAGCCGAGGCGGCGATACACTTTCAGGCGGCGAGGCACAGCGTGTGCGCCTTGCAGCCCAGCTCGGGTCGAACCTGACGGGTGTCTGTTATATCCTTGACGAACCGACGATCGGCCTTCATGCAAGGGACAGCGGAATTCTCCTCAGGCTGCTCAAAGAGCTCAGGGACCGCAGCAACTCCATTGTGGTCGTGGAACATGATGAGGAGGCCATTCGTCAGGCAGACTACATCGTCGATCTTGGTCCCGGAGCCGGCCAGCAGGGCGGGGACGTTGTAGCCTGCGGCAAACTCGCAGACTTGAAAAAAGTTCCTTCATCTGTCACGGGCGCCTGTATCAATGGAGGGCCCAGGCAAATCACGTCCCGCCTCAGGGCATACAGAGAGCTGCCCCGCTTGAAGATTCGTGGTGCATCCGAGCACAACCTGAAAGGCATAGATGTCGATTTTCCGCTTGGTACCATGATTTGCGTAACAGGGGTTTCTGGCTCAGGGAAGTCAACCCTCTTAAAAGAAACACTTTATAAAGGGGTGCGAAACCACCTCCTGGACCAAAAGCACCGGGCTGGACAGTGCAAGGCCATCGAGGGTTGGGAGGAAGTGCGTCGGGTGCTGGAGGTGGACCATAGCCCCATTGGCCGGACACCCCGCTCTGTGCCTGCCTCGTATGTGGGGTTTTTGGATGAAATAAGGAGGCTTTTTGCCATGATTCCGGAGGCCCGTGCGCGAGGGTATAAACCGAGCCGATTTTCATTCAACGTGGCAGGGGGGCGCTGCGAGGCCTGCAAGGGCCACGGCAGCCTCAAGGTAGCCATGAGTTTTCTTCCTAACTGCTACATTGACTGTGAGATCTGTAACGGCAGGAGATACAATCAGGAGACACTTTCTGTTATGTACAAAGGGAAAAGCATCTCAGAGGTGCTCGACCTTACATTTGAAGAGGCAGCAGAATTCTTTTCCGCCGTGCCGTCCATTCGCCGCCCGGTTCAGTTTGTCTGCGATATCGGTCTTGGTTACCTGCGCCTGGGACAGCCGAGCCCCTCTCTTTCTGGAGGTGAAGCACAACGGATAAAGCTTGCCAGAGAACTGGCCGCATCTTCAACAGATGGCAACTTCTATATCTTGGATGAGCCAACCACAGGGCTTCATCTTGCCGATATTCAAAGGCTTGTCAAAGTACTTCAGGCCTTAATTGATCAAGGAAACACGGTGGCAATCATTGAGCACAACATGGAGATCATTAAGGAGGCGGATTACATCATTGACCTGGGCCCCGAAGGTGGAGACAAAGGCGGGCGGGTGGTTGCAAAGGGGTCTCCAGTAGAAATCCTTTCCCAAGCTGAGACATCGCACACAGCCCGTTATCTCAAAAAATACCTTGAAGGTAAATAACTCTAACTCCGGCGGCCATCTCTTCTTCTTGGCCTTTCGTATGTCCTCCTGTTTCACTTTCATTACATCTGTTTTTCTGATTCCCATTTTCTCTCTGCTTCACGGCTCTTTTGGCTTTCTTCTCGCCCAGCCACCCTTTGGGAACGTTGTTGACTATGTTGAATTATGGAACTCGATCGGCTTAGAGAACAGAATAGATGGTGGGACGGGGAGGACGCCCTCGACGCCGATTTTCACTTAAGGGCAGTTGCTGAGGCGCCCTTTGCCATAGCACATCCAGCCGAAAGAAGAATTGACCTCACCCGTGATCGCGTTTATATCCTCAGAGGGCCAAGGCAGGTCGGGAAAACGACTATTCTGAAAAAGCTCATCAAAAGACTGATAACATCAAAACGGGTTGATCCGCGATCAATACTTTATTTTGCTTTCGATATTGCCGGCTTAAGAGATGCTGCTGAGGTTAAGGACGGCGTTGTTTCCTACATCAACTGGGCAAGATCTGTTTGTCTTGATAAAAACAGACTTTGGATATTCTTGGATGAAGTGACTTATACCCCTGATTGGGCTGTGTGGATTAAATCGGTTTATAATCTTGGGATTCTGCACGGGTGCCTGCCTTGTTGCCTTTTGCTCTTCTTTTGACACA
>QMMV01000138.1 GCA_003647435.1 Deltaproteobacteria bacterium
AAATCTAAGGCTTGCTACAGGCGATGTCAAAACTCGCCCTCCGGGCTCAAAC
Organism: Deltaproteobacteria bacterium; assembly: GCA_003647435.1. Lineage (GTDB taxonomy): Bacteria > Desulfobacterota > Desulfobacteria > Desulfobacterales. The sequence goes on from QMMV01000138.1 coordinate 53, forward strand.
AGTTGACATCGCTGATCTTCCGCTTCGCCAAAATTTGTTAGCAAAAACGTTTTAATGACCGCTCAAAGGAATTTTTGTTTGGGCAACAGCCCGTCGATAACTGATGAATTGGTGTAAGTGTCTTTCATTCCTGAACCCGCAGTGGAGTCATTAGCTGTTCGGCTTTGCGGCTACGCCTTGCGAACAACACGGGTTTCGGGGTTCAGCTTTCTAGCACCTGAACACGTCAAATCGTCACTTGCTAAGATAATCCCGTGCCAGAATCTCTGCTATTTGCACCGCATTGCTGGCTGCACCCTTTCTGATGTTATCCGCCACAACCCACATATTAATGCCGTTCGCAATAGACTCGTCAGCCCTGATGCGGCCCACCAAGGTGTCGTCTTTGCCGGCAGCATCAATTGCCATAGGGTATAAGTTCTGCTGACAATCATCCACAACTTTTACTCCCGGAGCAGTTGTTAGCATGGAGCGCACCTCTGCAGGGCTGATGGGCTGGTGTGTTTCGATATTAACGGATTCTGAATGACTGAAAAAGACCGGTACACGGACAGCCGTTGCCGTAATTCCAATGGAGTCATCTTCCAGGATCTTGCGCGTTTCATAAACAAGCTTCATTTCCTCTTTTGTGTATCCGTTTTCAAGGAAGACATCGATGTGCGGCAGACAGTTGAAGGCAATCCTGTGAGGATAAACCTTCTTCTCGGGTTCAAGAAAGTTGAGTATCGCCCTGGTCTGGTAGTAAAGTTCGTCTATAGCCTTCTTCCCTGTGCCAGAGACCGCCTGATAGGTAGAAATCACAATGCGCTTTATTCCCACTTTTTTGTGAATTGGGGCCAGTGCTACAACCAGTTGAATGGTGGAACAGTTTGGATTGGCAATGATTCCCTTGTTCGTGTATCCTGCAATGGCATGGGGATTCACCTCGGGAACCACAAGAGGTACATCAACATCCATGCGCCATGCTGAAGAGTTGTCAACTACTACACATCCATTTTGCGCAGCAACAGGCGCAAACTTCTGACTCGTTGCTGCACCGGCAGAGAAGATGCCGATATCTACTCCCTTAAAGGATAATTCCGTCAATTCCTCTACGACGATCTCCTCACCTCTGAACCGCATCTTGCGGCCGGCAGATCGAGCTGTTGCCAGCAAGCGCAGATTCTTTACAGGAAAGTTCCTTTCTTCAAGACAAGCCACCATTTGATTTCCTACAGCACCGGTGGCTCCGGCTACCGCAACATTGAACTCTTTTCGCATTTCTCAGTCTCCCTGCTTTAAAAAATGGTATTGCCGGCTTCGCAAATCCCATCCATGCGGAACTGCATGCGTTGCCTACTTCCCCCGTTTTCGGAGTCGGGGCGATTCATGAATCGCCCCGACTTTATGATTTCAACCCCCGCAATCGTTCGGGGTCATTCCCGATATCCTTGAATAAATTCAACAATCAGGTCCCCGACCTCGGATGTGGAATATCCCATTTTGCCTGCTTCCGTAGATTTCAGATCGTCTCTTAAGACCTTCATTACACCTTTTTCGATCAATTGAGCCGCCTGAGACTCTCCAAGGGTTTCGAGCATGAGCCTGGCTGCTAAGATTGCTCCGATGGGATTAACAATATTCTGGCCTGTGTACTTCGGGGCGGAGCCTCCAATAGGCTCAAACATCGATATTCCTTCAGGGCTGATATTTGCACCTGCCGCCATGCCGATGCCACCCTGGAGCATTGCACCGAGATCAGTGATAATATCACCGAACATGTTCTCAGTAACGATAACGTCAAACCTTTCGGGGTTCTTGATCATCCACATACAAAGGGCATCTATGTGGGCATAGTCTGTTTCAATGTCGGGGTACGCCTGCGCCACTTCCTTAAATGTGCGTTCCCAGAGGTCAAAGGTGTAAGTCAGCACGTTTGTTTTCCCGCACAGGGTGAGTTTTTTAGCACGGTTGCGGCATCTGCAGTATTCGAAGGCGTAGCGGATGCATCTTTCTACTCCCCTGCGTGTGCTAATCGATTCCTGAATGGCTACCTCATGAGGGGTGCCATGCCTCAAGATACCTCCGGCCCCCGCATAAAGCCCTTCTGTATTCTCGCGCACGACAACAAAGTCGATCTCATCCGGGCCCTTATGTTTTAAAGGAGACTCTACACCGGGATAGAGCTTTATAGGACGCAGATTAATGTATTGGTCGAGCTGAAAGCGCAGCTTCAGCAGCACCCCTTTTTCAAGTTTGCCTGGAGGTACGTCAGGATCACCAATGGCGCCCAGGTAGATGGCATCACATTTTTTTATTGATTCAAGAACAGACTCAGGGAGTATCTCTCCTGTCTTTTTGTAATGCTCGGCGCCGAGACTAAACTGTCGAAAGATAAGCTTCAAAGGATACTTGCCGCAAACTGCCTCAAGCACCTTCCGGCCCTCGGCAATCACTTCCGGTCCGGTGCCGTCTCCCGGGATAACTGCAATGTCATATTCTCTTTGCTTCACGGTATGTTACCTAATTTGTAACAATCTGGAGTTTTGAAAATCTCTGTTTTTTGAAAGGGCTAAACTGATACCCGAATTTTAACCTGAAACCGGGAACCCCGGAACTTGGAACCTGAGTAGTTATAACCGTTTTACGAGGCGGCCATTGAGGGCCAAGCAGCGGGCAAACGGTTTAACCTCTGATTTTCCGGAGCACATGCGGCATGAGCCCGCCGGCTTTTATGATTTCCTGCATAAAAGGGGGCAGCGGAGCGGCAAAAAAACGCCTTCCATTTGTGTGGTCTATAATCTCCCCTGTATCATGCTTTACCGACACCCGGTCGCCATCCTGAATGCCACCGGATATACCGGGGACCTCGAAGATGGCAAGCCCCATGTTTAGGGCATTTCTAAAAAATATACGGGCAAAGCTTTCTGCCACGACACATGCGATACCAGCCCCTTTTATGGCCATAGGGGCGTGCTCCCGAGAGGAGCCACATCCAAAATTTTCTCCTGTCACAATCATGTCTCCCGGCCTCACTTTTTTGGAAAAACCGGCATCCACACCCTCCATGCAGTGCTTGCCCAGTTCCTTGGTGTCCGTGGTCACAAGATAACGAGCAGGTATGATTACATCGGTGTCTATATTGTCACCAAACTTCCAGGCTCTTCCTTCAGTAATCATTTCATTTCCATATGAAGTTTCACTATAGTTCCTCCGGGCTTCCAATTCGCCCGAGCACAGCAGATGCAGCAGCCACCGCCGGGTTCGTAAGATAAACCTCACTGGTTGGATGTCCCATCCGCCCAACAAAGTTGCGGTTGGTAGTAGCCACTGCCCGCTCACCCGGCCCCAATACACCCATAAAGCCTCCCAGGCAAGGTCCGCAGGTAGGCGGGCTTACAATACCACCAGCTGCAAGAAACGTTTCAAGCAGACCTTCAGCCATTGCCTGGCGGTAGACGGTAGGGGTGGCCGGTATCACTATAAGACGCACGTTCCTGTCGATGGTCTGCCCCTTCAAGACCCGGGCTGCTAAACGGAGATCATCGATCCGCCCGTTTGTGCAAGACCCGATCACCACTTGATCAATGGGAACAGTTCCTGCGCCTGAAACAGGTCTCGTGTTTTCAGGCAGATATGGAAAAGCAACCTGAGGTTCAATTTCTGATACATCGTATGACTTTGAATCGACGTAAGCAGCATCCGAATCGCTAACATAAAGCTCAAAGGCTCTTTTTGCTCGGCGGCTTACGTAGTCGACGGTGACCTGATCAGGTGCAATAATACCACTTTTTGCGCCAGCTTCAATGGCCATGTTGGCCATTGTCATACGATCAGCCATCGGTAATGCTTCAATCGCCTCGCCATCAAATTCCATTGCCTTGTATCTGGCTCCGGCTACGCCGATATCGCCTATGGTATAAAGGATCAAGTCTTTACCTGTGACCCACTTTTGCGGTTTTCCCTTATATGTGAATTTAATCGACTCTGGCACCTTGAACCAGGTTTCACCCGTGATCATCGCAGCGGCGATGTCTGTGCTCCCCACACCGGTGGCAAAGGCCCCCAGAGCGCCATACGTGCAGGTATGGCTGTCAGCGCCGATCACCACGTCGCCGGGAAGCACAAGGCCCTGTTCCGGCAGCAGGGCATGCTCGATACCCATTTCGCCGAGCTCAAAAAAATACCTGATATCATGTTTTCTGGCGAACCTGCGCATTATCTGGACCTGTTCCGCAGAACGGCTGTCTTTGTTCGGTACATAGTGATCCGGCACCAGAACGATTTTTTCACGGTCAAATACAGACGGGATATTCGCTGCTTCAAGGAGTTCGATGGCGATTGGAGCCGTGATGTCATTGGCCAGAGCGATGTCAATGCGGACATTGATTATTTCGCCGGGCACTACAACATCACGCCCTGCATGGGCTGCCAAGATTTTTTCTGTAATGGTCTGTCCCACGGTTTATCGAGATTCCTGAGGAGTAACGTCGGCTTTATCGGTAACAACTCCTTCTGCGTGCTGCTTCCTCCGGTGGAGCCACAAACTGGTAAAAGGGCCGGAAACTACGTAGCCCAGGATCAGGAAAAAGAGGATGACTATTGGCTCTACCAGTGTAAGTATGGAAAACAGGATTACCATGACCAATACATTAAACTTCATCTTTCCCAAGACTTCCACGTGCTTGAAACTGTAATACTTCACCGTGCTGACCATCATGAAGGACAACACATAGATCATGATGACGATTGTTACATGTTTCGTGGTCCCGGTTTTCCCTAAATGATGCAGAAAAAGGACTGTCGCAGCAATCATAAAAGCGGCTGCCGGTATTGGCAGGCCATTGAAATAGGTGCTACCAACATAACTGGTCTGGGTGTTGAACCTTGCCAGTCGCAGTGTGCCGCAGGCAACGAAAAGGAGTGCTGCCAACCACCCTAATCTACCAAAGGGTTCAAGCGCCCATAGGTATGCCAGGAGGCCGGGGGCCACGCCAAAGGAAATAGCGTCACACAAAGAGTCATATCCAAGCCCAAACATGCTGACAGAACGGGTGACCCTTGCGATCCTGCCGTCAAGACCATCAAAGACCGCCGCTATCATGATTGCTACAGCAGCCCTTACGAAGAAACCCTGGATGGCAGCAATCATGGCGTAGAAACCGCAAAACAGATTGGCAGAAGTAAACAAATTCGGCAGGATGTAAATCCCGCGCTGCGACCGCTTTCCCTTTGACCGATTTTTTCTCTTCATGTCACATATCCTATAGCCGATGTCCCAGCCCGGACTTTATCTCCAACAACAACGGCGGGCCGTGTGTCTGGCGGAAGATAGACATCGAGACGAGACCCAAAACATATTATGCCAAAACGCTCCCCCCTCATCAGGTAGTCTCCTTTGCAAACCCTGCAAACGATGCGCCTTGCAATCAGACCTGCAATCTGCACAACTACAAGTTTACGCCCGCCGTCCATCTCCATGCAAATGACATTACGTTCATTATCTGCGGATGCCTTGTCTCGATTTGCCGGGAAAAACTTACCCGGATGGTAGAAAATCTCTGTCACCTTGCCTTCAAAAGGTATGCGGTTGACGTGAACATTAAGGAGAGACATGAAAATACTTATCTTAAGCATTTTTTCTGGAGCGAAGTGGCCGCCTTGTACAATATCTACATCCACAACCCTTCCGTCGGCCGGGGAGACCACAACCCCGTTTTCATTCGGGATAACCCGTTCCGGATCCCTAAAGAAGAAGCCAAGAAAGAAAGTTACCATCAAAGAAAATACGGCGGGCACGCTCAGCCCCATGATTGCAAAAACAGCAGTGGCAAAGGCCGATGTTGCAATAAGCGCATAGCCCTCACGGGCCAGGGGAAAGGGACCCTGGCGTACTTGCGAACGATGGACAGAACCAATCATAAAAAACGTATCACCTCGGCAGCTGATCCTGGCGCTGCAGTGTGGAATTAACTTAAATCCTCTTACTTGTACTGCCTCTCAAAGCAA
>QMMV01000139.1 GCA_003647435.1 Deltaproteobacteria bacterium
AATTTGAACATCTCTTGAGTCAGAATCATAAGGTCTTCATGTGTGGCGTATGCAAGATAAAATTCAAGCATCGTAAACTCCGGGTTGTGACGGGTGGAGACCCCTTCATTCCTGAAATTCCGGTTTATTTCAAAGACCCGCTCAATCCCCCCTATTACCAATCGCTTCAAATAAAGCTCCGGCGCAATCCGCAAAAAAAGCTCCATTCCTAATGCATTGTGAAATGTTTTAAAAGGAGCAGCTTCAGCCCCGCCGGGGATAGGTTGCATCATGGGCGTTTCCACCTCTAAGAAGCCGCGCTCCAGCAGGAAATCACGAAAGGCCTGAATAATTTTGGCCCTTTTGACAAAAATCTCCCGTACCTCAGGGTTCATGATGAGATCAAGATACCTCTGGCGGTAACGCTTTTCTGTATCCTTTAATCTGTGGAATTTTTCCGGCAGCGGCCTGATTGCCTTACAAAGCAACTGAATCTCTTTGGCCAGAAGCGTCCACTCACCTGTCTTTGTCTGAAACAGTGTTCCCTTGATCCCGATAAAATCACCAACATCAAATTGCTTGAACAATGAATATGCGCGCCGGCCTACTTCATCTTGTTTCACGTATGCTTGTAGTTTGCCGGTATAATCCTTGAAATGCAAAAAGGCCGCTTTGCCAAAAGACCTGAGTGCTGTAATGCGGCCGGCCATTGAAAAGATGGCGGTCCTGTCCACACGGCCCGCATTTTCATGAATATATTCTCTCACTGCACTGACCGCGTGAGAGACTTTGAATGTATTCGGGTAAAGCTTCACACCCTGATCAGCTAATGCCTTTGCTTTTTGCCGTCGATTGAGAATAACCTCACTCACTTTTTAATCCACCATTTTCGCTGCCGATTCAGCGTAACACTTTTTACCTCTTTTAAAAACAGACATTTTCAAAAACCCAAATCGTCACGATTGAGCTAACTTACTTGCCTTAATGTGTCAAGGTAAAACAGCCCGTTACCCGCTCTTTGTCTGAAATGCGTTAATGGCGGTTTAAGCGGATCGTTCTTCGGGCAACTGCCTGGAAGACCCGGGAGGATCTATTCTGTTAAGGGATAGGATGAAAGTAGCCCCATTACCTTCACGACTCTGCACCTCTATGTGTCCGTCGTAACATTCCACGAGCCGGTGGACGATTGAAAGGCCTAACCCGCTCCCGTGTGCCTTGGTACTAAAAAACGGGTTAAAGATGTCTTTTGAATTCTCCTCAGAGATGCCACAGCCATCGTCTTTGATAGCTACATGAACCAACTCTCTTCCCACCTTCATAGAAACCTCAATCCTGCCGGATCCGTCAATCGCTTCTGCCGCGTTCAGGAGGAGGTTCCAGAAAATCTGGCGCATGTGGCCCGGATCTATTTCTGTCCATGTTTCAGGCACAAGATGCCGGACTACCTTGACCCTGTTCCGGCAGAGTGGATCTTGTTGAAATAGCTCCAATATCTCCTCAATAGAGGAACTGAGCTCTATGGCTTTTTTCTTGCCGGGACCAGGATGCGCAAAGAGCAGGAAATCATTCGCAAGAGCGGTGAGTCGATCGGTCTCTCGCAGGACGATCTGCATCAGTTTTTGTGCCATAGGCGTGTTACCGATTTCATTTTTCAGAAGTTGGACCGAACCACTCATAGATGCCAGGGGATTCTTTATTTCGTGAGCGATACCAGCCGCCATCTCGCCTATTGCAGCCAGCTTGTCCATCCTCTTTACATGTGCTTCCATCCTCTTGAGAGCTGTCAAGTCTTGAAAAATGAGCAGGTCGCCTATGACTCTTCCGTCTGGCCCCGTCAATGAAGATATTGAAAAACCAAGGTATCCAGTGGTCCCGTTCTTTCTTCTGAACTCTACGTCATTTCGGCGTCTTGCTTTTTGAAAAGATTCCCTAAATGCAACGTCACGCTCGACCAGCCCGGGGAATACATGTGCAAGTGGCTTGCCCAGAACCTCCCCCTGCGCGAATCCTGTTATTTCCTCGGCTCCCCGGTTGAAGGAAGTAATTCTGCCCTCAGGATCCAGCGTCAGGAGCCCGCTGTCCATACTCTGTATTATGCTCGCATTGAAGGCTTCTAACTGCTTGAGGTCCTTTTGCTTCGCCTTGAGTTCCTTTTCGGCGCTGAGGCTTTGTTGTGCAAGGTAACTGCTCAAAAAGGCGACCAGGAAGCAGCCCACCATTGTCATCAGAACCCTGTACAGGACATAGGACGGCTCAAATGTCTGAGCACCGGAGCCCGCCAGGCTGTAAAAGGGATGTAAAATGCCGTAGTACTCCAGGTCTATCATTGTTCCGTACTGAATGCTGCACGAGGCGGCCATGATGAGGCTTCCCCTCTTGTAAAGAAAAATGCTTGTGTAAACAACAACCACTAAGTACAGAAATGAAAAGACACTGGCAATGCCGCCCGTTACATAGATAATGGCGGTTACAAAAACGGTATCCAGACTGATCTGGACATATGCGAACCTGACCGTTGATCGGATTCGTTTGAGGGCAAGAACGTATATAAAGGTGAGAACGTAAACGGTTGCAATCAAGCCATATAGGGTTAGCAAAGGGGGGGTGATAAAGGATTCACTCGCTCTGAACTGTACTATGATGGTTGAGCCCAGGAGTATGGTGGTAAAAAATACTCGCAGAAACATCAACCACTGGAGTCTTCCAGGCAAATATCGCTCTGAAACTAAGGCACGATGTGCGCCCTCAACGACTGCACTATCCACCAACCACGCCTGCCATTTTGAAGATCGGTAAATACATGGAAACCACGAGCCCCCCAATGGTAACACCCAGAAATACCATCATGAAGGGCTCAATCATAGAAGTCAGGCTATCGACTGCAGCATCAACTTCATCGTCATAATAGTCGGCTATCTTTATCAGCATGGTATCAAGGGCTCCTGTAGATTCTCCCACTGCCACCATCTGCACTACCATGGGAGGGAAGACCCCGCTTTCGCCGAGCGGATCTGCCATCGTGCGCCCTTCACTGATACCCGATCGGACGTCGTACACGGCTGCTTCAACAGTCTTATTACCTGCAGTCTTTGCTACGATCTCGAGCGCTTCCAGAATGGGTACTCCGCTGCTGATCATGGTACCGAGTGTGCGCGTGAACTTGGCTACTGCGACCTTGCGCAGCAAGGGGCCGAAAACCGGCAGCTTGAGCAAATTATCATCCAGCAGGGCACGTCCCTTTTCAGTTGCAGCAACTCTCTTTAGTCCAAAGATAAGAACGGCGGTACCAATAATGATATAAAGGATATTGCTCTTGACAAACTTGCTCAGATTCACCACTATTTGGGTCGGTGCCGGAAGCGCTCCACCAAAGTCGGCAAACATCTTCTCAAAAACCGGTATCACAAACACCAGGATCACACCAACGACCAAGACAGCAATAATCAAGACTATAATCGGGTAGGTCATGGCCCCTTTCACCCGCTTTTTCAGTTTCATCGCCTTTTCCATGTACCCGGAAAGACGTTCCAAAATTGTATCCAAAATGCCTCCTGTCTCGCCTGCCGCAATCATGTTGACAAACAGATCATCAAATACTTTCGGGTATTTCCTCAAGGACTCCGCAAGGGTCGAGCCACTTTCCACGTTCTCCTTGATCTCTTTGAGCATCCTTTTGAAAGTCTTGTTTTCTTCCTGGGACTGTAAGATGTCAAGGCACTGAATCAGCGGGAGGCCTGCGCCGATCATAGTCGCAAACTGTCTTGCAAATACCACGACATCGGCTGTCTGCACCTTGGGCTGCAAAAAAGCAACATTTTCAAAGATATCCTTGGGCTTTTTCTTTATCTTAATAGCCCTGATTTGCATACGACGAAGCCGGACACGCACAGCAGCCTCATCAGGCACATCCATCTCGCCTTTCTGTATAGCCCCCTTCTTGTCCAGTCCCTTCCATAAATAGACGGGCATATTTCACCTCAATCCAGAACTTAGTTTGCTTCCCTCACAATTGGCATACTGGAATACTGGAATAATGGCTTCATCGGTAAATACCCCATTTCTGAAGACGAACTCCCGAAGCTTCCTGGCTGGTGCTGACTCTTTGTTAATCTCATGCCTTACATGTGCCTCATGCATCAAGCATGATAAATGAATTTTTTTCTCATATACGGCATCCGGCAGCGGTTAGTGATACCAATGGCTAAGGACCGACCAGCTTCTCGAGTGCCTCCTCTATCCTGTCAATTCCTTCCTTAATGGCGTCAAGCCCCATTGCATACGAAAATCTTATGAAATTGTCATCACCAAAGGCAATGCCCGGTACAAGAGCTACGTGTGCCTCCCTTAAAAGGTACTCGCAGAGGTCCGCAGAGCCCTTTATTTTTGTTCCTGCATGAGTCTCTTTGAAATAATGGCTGAAATTCGGAAACACATAAAAGGCTCCGGCAGGCATAGGGCAATGGATTCCCGGGATAGCATTGAGTCGCCCTACGATGTATTTGCGCCGCCTGTCAAATGCCCGCACCATGGTTAGCACCGAATCCTGTGGCCCATTTAAGGCTTCAATAGCGGCCTGCTGAGCAATTGAATTGGGATTTGAGGTACTCTGGCTCTGCACCTTTGTCATGCCGGCAATCACCTCACGGTCTCCCGCCACATATCCAATGCGCCAGCCTGTCATGGCATAAGCCTTGGACAACCCATTGACAACAAATGTCTTTGCTTTTGCTTCTTCACTTACCTGAGCTATACTGAAAAAAGGTGTGCCGTCAAAAATGATTTTCTCGTAAATTTCATCCGAAACCACACAGACATCATGTCGCAAGATAACCTCGGCCAGTGCCTCCAGCTCTGAGCGGCTATAGACCGATCCTGTTGGATTTGACGGGCTATTCAGGATCAAGAACCTGGTTCGTGATGTGATGGCTTCCTCAAGGGCATCAGGCGACAATTTGAAATCATCGGCTTCCTTTGTCTTTATAATTACAGGTCTGCCACCCGCCAGATGCACGATGGGGGGGTAGGAAACCCAATAGGGAGTCGGGATGATAACCTCGTCGCCGGGATTTAAGGTGGCCTGAGCCAGATTGTAAAGAACATGTTTCCCCCCGCAGGAGACCATTACCTGCTCAGGTTTGTAGCTCAGGTTATTGTCCCGGCGAAATTTTTCTATGATGGCATCTTTGAGCTCGGGTATACCTCCTACCGCCGTGTACCGTGTATACCCTGCCTCAATCGCACGTACAGCCTCTGATCTAATGTGCTCAGGCGTGTCAAAGTCCGGCTCTCCCACACCAAAATTGATTACATCCACACCTGATTGCCGCATGGAGGCGGATGTTGCGTTTATCTCCAGCGTAGGAGACGGCTTGATAGTCTTGATTCGTTCGGAAAGAAACATTTTAATCTCCCCAATATATTTGGCTTCACTCTTTTTTCTTGACCAGCGGGAGTCGGCATTACTATAAAGTGAGTATTCGTGTTATTTCAGCTTTCCAAGTCTAAATACCAAATATTTGAGCAAAAGGCAATTTCCTTTGAACAAGAACGGATTTTTTGATTTTCTCAAGCTTTTCACTAAAATCACACGCATGGGAATGGAAGGGAAACGGATATTCTATTATGTCCTGATCGGCATTATTGCCGGCCTCGGTTCCATTCTTTTTCACTCCATGTGCCAGATAGGTTTTCACTTTCTGCTTGATCAAATGGCCGGGTATCGCCCTCCTCGGCCGGCGGGTGAATCTCACCTGTTGGCCCTAACAGATACTCCGTTCCGCCGTTGGGTGCTGTTGTTTCTCCCTGCTCTCGGCGGCATCATAAGCGGATGGCTTGTATATACCTTTGCACCAGAGGCAGAAGGACACGGAACGGATGCCGCCATCGATTCTTACCACAACAAACAAGGCTTTATCCGCGGGAGGATACCTTTCATTAAAACAATTGCTTCTGCACTCACTATAACCTCCGGCGGCTCCGGGGGCCGGGAGGGCCCGATTGCCCAAATCGGAGCCGGCTTTGGCTCTTACCTTGCTACAAGGTTGAAAC
>QMMV01000140.1 GCA_003647435.1 Deltaproteobacteria bacterium
GACAATTTTAGGTATTGCCTCCAAGGTATTTTATGTATGGGAAGACCCGCGGATTGCTCAAGTTGCAGACTGCTTAGCGGGAGCCAATTGCGGGGGGTGTGGCTACACCGGCTGTGATGCGTGTGCTGCGGCCATCGTGGCTGGTGAAGCGCCTGTAAATGCCTGTATTGTTGGGGGGGCGGCCTCTGCGGCAAAGGTGGCTGCTGTCATGGGTGTTGAGGTGGGAGCGGCCGAGCCCCTCACATCGGAAAACACTTGCACAGGTGGATTTCGCGCCCCCGAGAAATACTACTACATGGGTATTAAAGATTGCCGGGCCGCCGCCCTTCTCTATGCGGGGGCAAAGGAATGTGCCGTGGGCTGCCTTGGGTTTGGAAGTTGTGTGAAGGCCTGCCAGTTTGGCGCCCTTAAACTGGGCCCTGAGGGGACTCCGGTGGTTGACGTTGAGAAATGCGTCGGTTGTGGGGCCTGCGAGAAGGCCTGTCCCAAAGGAATCATGCAGGTGCGCACACCGTCAGAACGCATTCTTCATATGAACCTTATTACCGATCGACTGGCACCATGCCGCCAGACCTGCCCTGCTGAGATCAATATACCAAAATACATCTGGCACATAAAACGCAAGGAATATGATCAGGCCTATCTTACCATTATGGAACGGAATCCACTGCCGCTTTCTTGCGGCCGCGTCTGTCCTCATCCATGTGAAGATGCCTGCCGGAGGGCGCTGGCAGATGATCCTGTATCCATCAACCAATTGAAGCGGTTTTGCGCCGACTGGGTAATGAATGAAGGCGTTCAGGTCAATATTCCTGTGGCACCAGACACCGGCTACAAAGTGGCGATCGTCGGAGGAGGTCCGAGCGGCCTGTCTGCCGCTTATTTCCTGAGGCGTCTTGGCCATAAGGTGAAGATATTTGAATGGATGCCAAAGCTTGGAGGTATGATATATTACGGCATTCCTGAATACCGTCTTCCCAAAGAGATTCTTGAGAAAGACATCAAGCGCATTTTGGACCTTGGGGTTGAGGTAAAAACAGGCGTCAAATTTGGTCTCGATTTTGATCTTGAATCCCTTGTGGGTGGCGGATTTGACGCAGTCTTACTGACTATTGGGGCCTGGAATCACACCTCGGCCCGTATCCCTGATGAAGACAAGGTCAAAGGGGTTATCCCGGCGACTATTTATCTGAGAAGGCAGGGGCTCGGGGAGCCTAATCCCATCGGAAAAAGGGTAGGTGTGATCGGCGGAGGCAATGTGGCCATGGATGCCTTGCGAACCAGTGTTCGTCTTGGGGCGGAAAAAGTTTATTGCCTCTATCGAAGAGAAATAAAAGATATGCCGGCAAACAAGGTTGAAATAGAAGCCTGCAAACAAGAAGGGATTGAGTTTATCACGCTGTGTACGCCAACCAGGTTCATCACCGATGAGGAGGGGAACCTTACCGGTATTGAGTATCTAAAAAACAGACTGGGAGAACCTGATGCCAGTGGCAGGCAGAAGCCCATACCTATTGAAGGATCGGAGACAGTGCTTGAGCTTGACAATTTCGTCCTTGCCATTGGCCAGAAGACCGATTCCGCCTTTGTGGAAGAAGGCCGGGCCGTATCCCGCCTGAAAACCAAAAAGGGCTCAATCCTTGCTGATCTTGATACCCATCAGACTGCCATTCCGTATGTGTTTGCAAGCGGTGACTGTGCAGGGCCTCCTGGACTTCTCGTCGCAGCCATTGGGGCCGGAAGGCGGGCCGCCAGGGGGATTCATAAGTATCTGATGGGAGAGGAAATGGCATTTCCGCCAAACAGGCTCAGGGTAGACTCAAAACGTATCACCGGCCACATCCCGGGCACCATTTTCGATAGTATCGAAGGGATACAGAAAAAGGGTCGTATCGGTCAACCCGAACTTGAGCCGGGTTCCTACGAAAGGCAGCATACCTTTGCCGAGGTGGATCTCACAATTACAGAGGAGGATGCTCTAAAAGAAGCCAACCGATGTATGCATTGTTGCCTTACCTGTTATGACAGAGACGCTTAGGTCGAAAAAACCGCTTTGCCTGGTTTGGAACTGCTTGCCTTACCAGCAGCGGTAACGGTAGGTAAGGGGCTTCAGGCCGAATGAAAGAGGCATCATTGAACACAGCTTCCGGAATTAGGGGGGACAGCGATGTCCCCCCTAAGCATATTGTGGTCCTTGGAGTAGGCAACTTGTTGCTGTCAGACGAAGGCGTTGGCGTCCATGTTGCGAACAGATTGATGGAAATGGATTTGCCTGACGGCGTCGAGGTAATTGAAGGTGGCACCGATGGCTTTCAACTCATGAATGTGGTAACAGAAGCTGACCGGCTGATCGTGGTTGACGCGCTCAAGGGCGGAAACCCCCCCGGTTCGATCTACCGCCTCGATATCAATGATGCCCCAAGATCCGCCGATCTGTTCAAGACATCGGTTCACCAGATCGGGATATTGGAAGTGATTCATCTTGCCGAACTTGTTGGTCAAACTCCTGAAACGACTGTGATTGGTGTCGAACCGAAATGCCTGGAAGTAGGCATGGAACTGTCACCGGAGATTCAGACAAAGATTCCCCGGGTTATCGAATTGATCCTCAGAGAGATCAAACGACCTGCCAGTGGGTGAAATACACATTATCTTTTTCACCCCTTTTAATCTTTGCAGACACAATTCGCTGGCACTTAGCCATGTTGAAAGAACAGTGCATGGATAAGCCAATCATGTCTGCTTAGTTGACAACATCCCTTACGGCTAAGAGTCGGTTTGGCATTTAACTGTTCTTTACGCTCGCTAACACTTTCAAACGGCGGGTCACTTTAGGATCGGCTTGCCCGTCCGCTCGTTATGCCTGTCCTTATTGAAAGGGCTAAACTGATCCTGTTTCCCTCTGTTCCAATTCCACTTGACACTTTTCCGTATTTGGGTTATCAGCAAAATTATCGATTGATCTTTGACTCTATGGTCTCCTCCCAAGGTTCTCAAAGACTGTATAGTATGGGGCTGTGACGATTTTACCTAAAATTCGCTTGAATACGGAAACCTCTAAACACAAGACCTATCAAAGGAGGTGGTGGCACTAACAGGGAAGCAAAATGGAGGCATAATAATCCTATGAAAGGAGGCTGAAACGTGAACAAACTATTCGGAGAGATATCCCGCAGGGATTTCATGAAGTACTGTGCAAGTACGGCTGCTGTTCTCGGTCTTTCACAGGTAGAGTTTGTATCGAAAGTTTCCGAAGCCTTGGCGGCTGCTTCCGCAAAACCTCCTGTAATCTGGCTTGAAGGTCAGGATTGTGCGGGCTGCACCATCTCGTTTGCAGGCGCTCTCAACCCGCCGGCTGCATCAGTCATTCTCGATAAGCTTTCGGTGAGATATCACGAAACGCTTATGGCAGGTGCAGGCTATCTTTCGGAAGCTGTCTATGATGATACGCTCAAGGAAGGTGGCTTCGTTCTGGTGGTGGAAGGCTCAATCCCTACAGCAGATGATCGCTTCTGCATGGTAGGAGGGCGTCCATTTAAAGAGATGGTGGAAGAGTGCGGCGCAAAGGCGGCGGCCGTTATCGCTGCCGGTGCTTGTTCTTCATTCGGAGGCATTCCCGCAGCAGGTCCAACAAAGGCTGTGGGGGCCAACAAGATCATCAAAGGTAAGCCGGTCATCAATCTTCCAACCTGCCCAGTCCATGTGGATCACCTCGTAGGTACCATCCTCTATTTTCTAACCACGGGAAAAGCGCCCGCTCTGGACAATCTCGGTCGTCCAAAGATGTATTTCGGCCAACTCATCCATGACAACTGCAGGAGACGGTACTATTTTGACAACGAAATGTTCTTGCAAGATTGGAACGACCCGAAACAGAAAGACTGGTGCTTGTACGAAAAAGGGTGCAAAGGACCAGATACTTATGCCGACTGTCCGATCCGCAGGTGGAATGACGGGTTGAATTTCTGTATCGATGCCGGGGCTCCCTGTCAGGGATGTGCGGAGCCCGACTTTTATGCAGGGATGAGCCCTCTTTACACGGCTGAAAGCGAGCGTTCACAAAAGATCATGGCCAGAAAAGCGGCCGGCCTGATCCCCCCGCAAGAGGAAAAGGTCTGAAAGGAGGTGGTAGGAAATGGGAAAGAAGATAGTTGTTGATCCGGTAACCAGGATTGAAGGACATCTCAAAGTTACGGTTGAGGTAGAAAACGGAAAAGTCAAGGATGCCTGGAGCAGCGGCACTATGGCACGTGGGTTTGAGGCACTTCTTCACGGGAAAGACCCGAGAGATGCCCCATTTGTGACCAGTCGCATCTGTGGGGTCTGTTACAGTGTCCATCAGTTGACGAGTGCCAGGGCCCTCGATATGGCATTTGGGGCCAAGGTCCCCTGGGGCGGGACATTGCTTAGAAATCTGGCAATGGGCGCACAATTTATCTATGATCACATTCTCCATTTTTACCACCTCAGTGCCCTTGATTATCTTGATATTATGGCTATAGCCAAGTACAGCGGTAAGGATAAGGGCCTGAATGCGGTAAGGGATAAGATAGTCGGCCTTGTCAAGGCCGGAGACACCTTTCCGCTTACACCACGGTATAAACCGGACGAGTTTTGCGTCAAGGATCCGGAGCTTGTAACCACAGCAGTCAAGCATTATGTGGACGCTCTCGCCATGCAGGCTAAGGCCCGTAACATGGGTGCCATCTTCGGTGGCAGGCAGCCTCATTACCAGAGTATCGTCGTGGGCGGTTTCACACAGTTGCCTGACATAAACCAGGTAGCAAGATTTCGCACTATGCTTGACGAGCAGGCCAAGTTCGTGAACGAAGTCTATATCCCTGATGTACTCGCCTTTGGCACCGGTCCTCTCTTCCCGCTTGCCAAGATAGGTCTGGGTGGAGGGCATTACAATTACTTGGCTTACGGTGCCCTTGAGCTCGACAGGGCTGGTAAAAAGCTGGTCTTTCCCTCCGGCGTGATAACCGGCATGGATCCGGCCAAGATCAAGGTAGACCCGTTCGATCCGAATAAGATCACGGAATCAGTAAAACACAGTTGGTACAAGAAAGATAAGCCTCAGCATCCTTACAATGGAAGGCAGGACTTTGACATGGATAGGAAGGATGCCTACTCCTTCGTCAAGGCTCCTCGCTATGATGGCAAGCCAATGGAAGTAGGGCCGCTTGCCAGGATGCTTGTCGCCAAAAATCCTGATGTGCTTGGATTGTTGAAGAAAGGCGTAAAGCCGGGCGTAGTCGCACGGCATGCGGCACGGGCCATTGAAACCAAGCTGGTCGTGGATGCCTGCTACAAGTGGTGTGATGAACTTCTCTCTGAGATGACCAAACCTGGATTTAAGATTCACGACACCGCTCACTGGGAGCCCCCGAAAACCGGTATGGGTGCCGGATTCTATGAGGCGCCGCGCGGCGCCCTGGGTCACTGGGTCAAGGTGAAGGATAAGAAGATCGATAACTACCAGTGCGTGGTACCTTCAACCTGGAATGCATCGCCAAGGTGTGAGAAGAAACATCGGGGACCATATGAAGAATCACTCATTGGGGCGCCTGTTCCTGATCCTGACAACCCGATAAATGTGGTGCGGATCATCCGCTCATTCGATCCGTGTCTTGCCTGTGCCGTTCACATAATTGATCCCAAGACAAACGAGCTCAAGAAATTCATTGTCGAATGACGTAGCCGGGTTAACTCTTTAATATTTTCTAAAAAGTTTGGGGGCAGCGATGCCCCCAAACTTTTTTGCTTTATTATAATGATGGTAACACTTTAGCTCTTTTAAAAAACAGACATACGGAGCGGACAGGCCATCCGATTGGAGACTGGCTCACTGTCTGAGAGCATTAGTGAGCGTTGAGAAAAAACAGCATCCTGGATATTCACCCTTGACGATAACTGATATTGTGAGCGAATGGATGTTATTTGAACTTCTAAGCGCTGTTTTTTCTTTACGCTCAGTTAGGCTCGAGTTTGAGACGGTCTCCAATCGGA
>QMMV01000141.1 GCA_003647435.1 Deltaproteobacteria bacterium
ACGATATAGTTTACGCCATCGATGGCAGCAAAGACCTCTGGAGCAACCTGCGCATAGCAGCCCGTTACAAGGACAAGCGCCCCCGGATGCTTGCGGATGAGTCTTCTTGCAGCCTGCCTTGACTGGAGGGCCGCTTTACCGGTAACAGTACAGGTGTTGACAATGCAAAGATTTGCCCTTGCTCCGTTGCTCGCTTTGTACCATCCATGCTCTATGAGCTGCTCGGAGATTGCTTCCGATTCATAACGATTTACCTTGCAACCCAAGGTTGTAATAGTAAAAGACTTCATATTGCGATCCCCGTCAGGCTATCCACCCTCCGCCCAACACGCGGTCACCCTGATAGAAGACGGCGGCCTGTCCCGGGGTTATGGCGTACTGGGGTTCTGAGAATCGAACAATAGCTGTCTTCCTTCCGGCAGGGGTGATAATAGAGTCTGCTTCTTTGTGGCGGTAGCGGATACGGGTTCTTGCCGATATCGGTTCGTCTGGCGTTCTAATCGTAGTCCAATTGATGCTTTTTACCTCGCATTCGGTAGCTGCGAGTTCGTCTCTGAACCCAATGACGAGCCGGTTTCCACTCATATCAAGGCGGATTACATAGTACGGTTGCGGTCCTGGTATGCCAATGCCTCTCCGCTGTCCTATGGTGTAGGTATGAAGACCATGGTGGCGGCCTAATACCTCGCCTCTGGTGTTTACGATCGGTCCAGCCGTGCCTTGGGATTGCATGCGACGGGAAAGAAAATCCTTATAGCTTTCGTGGCGTATGAAACATAATTGCTGGCTTTCTTTCTTCATAAGAGATCTAAATCCCCATGTTTTGGCCATTTCCCTCACCTGATTCTTTGTGTAATCACCCAATGGAAACAGTGCATGGCTTAATTGATCTTGGCCCAGACGGGCAAGGAAGTACGACTGGTCTTTGGCCGGGTCTATTCCCTTCAGAAGCCAGAATTCCCCGTTCGCTTTCCGTTTTATCCTGCAATAGTGGCCAGTTGCCAGAGCCGAGGCTCCAAGGGCCATCGCTTTTTCCATGACATAGCCAAACTTGATACGCTTATTACATACGACGCACGGATTCGGTGTCTGTCCAGAGTGGTAAGTGTCAATAAAATAGTCTACAACCTCTCTTCGGAAATGCCGGGAACAATCGAACACCTCAAGGGGTATTCCAATTTGCTCTGCCACTTGCTCGGCCAAGGTTTTGCCGCAAGTTACGCCTTTGCCTGTTCCCGAGTTGGCGGGAGAAAACTCATAGCCAGTCTGGAAATAGACTCCAATGACCTGATAATTCTCTTTTTTTAGGAAGGCAGCGGCGACAGCAGAGTCAAGGCCGCCGCTCAAGGCAACGGCCACGGTCTTTCTCATTTTAGGATCGGGGTTCCTGTGGTGCGAATCTCCATTGCCCTGGGAGGACATGCGGGGACACAAAGGCCGCATATACTACATTTCTTGTGATCGAACACTACCATCATCTCTGGCCGCTTGATGGAAAGGGCACCTGTGGGACAAACGGCGATGCACGCCCCGCAGTGCGTACACTTTTTCTTGTTACGTTTGATGTCCTGGCCAACTGCCTGCACCTGGATGTTGTGCTTTTTCAGGTATTCGACCCCCAGCGTAAAGTTCTTTCTTGTGCCGGAGAGTTCCATGACCATGACTCCTTCCTTGCGTGGGAGTATGGTTGCCTTAAGTATATTGAACGTCAGATCGAAATCCCTGGCAAGGTAGCAGACGATCGGTTTTTCAACTTCTGTTTTTGGGAATCGAAGGACAAGCATCCTGGAATACATATTTATACCTCAATAAAATGGACTGACAGAAAAACGTAACACTTTAGCTATTTTAAAAAACAGACCCCGATGTTTTCAAAAACCTCGATTGTTGCCGAACAACTTATTCATTCAGAGATTGCCTGTAAACATGGAACATTCGCTGTAGTGCGGTAAAGTTGGCCAGGGAGGCAAGGAGGGCAAGACCGATCACAAGTTGGCCGGTCAGGAGTGTCAGGGTCAACACAATATAGCGTTCGAGGCGCGTAAAAAGCCCAATCTTACATGAAATATTCAGCCCCTCGGCCCTGGCGCGTGCGTAGCTTACCATAAATGAGCCTACTAAGGCCACGAATGTGAGCACCACCACGATGCGGTTGCCATGAAGGGTAGACCACAAAAGAATGCCGAAAAGAACAGCCGCTTCGGAATATCGGTCCATGAATGAATCCAAAAAGGCCCCGAAGCGCGTTTCAAGCCCTGCTGTTCTGGCTAAAGCACCGTCCAGAGCGTCAAACGGCCCGGAGATAAGTAATAGCCACCCTCCCATCGAGATATAACCTGAAGCCACAAGTGCCCCAGCAGCAGATGCGGCAAGAAAACCGATTGCTGACAAGAGGTTAGGTTGGACTCCCATGCGTGCCAACAACCGGGAAGCAGGGGCAAGTAAAGTATCTGACCAGCTTTTTGCCCAGCCGGTGAGTGTCCAATACTCAGGGCCAGACTGTGACGATCCTTGATGTGTGCGTCTTATCTTAAATACGCTCAAATTTAGTCCTCCATTCTGTTGACCGATGGCAAGCCGCTTGAAATGACCCTTTTCTGGTAACATAGCGCTTAGAAAATATCAAGACCAAACGTGGTCCTGATTTCCAAGTATCCTGTAAATCTCTTCAGCCCATCCTCTTGGGCCGGGTTTGTCTGAATAGACGATGCGCCCGAGTCCGGGGATGCGTTCCCATTGCCCTGTTTTTTTTCGGATTACGATCGGCATATCAACGCATCCGAGCATAGGAACGTCATTGGAACCGTCTCCGAGACCTACAGCCCAGATCTCTGTGTCGGGGTATGTATCGGCGTATATTTTTTTCAAGATCTGGACTGCCTTCCCCTTATCGTTTTTTCCAGTCAGGTGGTAGAAACGGTCACCTCTTGTGATGTAGAGCCCTTTTTGCTGAAAGAGGTCTTGTAGGTGCCGGAACCTATCCTGTGTGTCAAAGAATAAGAAGGGCTCTGAATATTCACGCCTTGCGGCCAGGCTGGCTTCTTGCGTGGTAAGGCCAGTGAGGGCAGCAATTTCTGCGGTACTCATCTCGCTGAAACCCTTCACGCGAAAGTTTCCTTCCTTTTTGGTCTTTTTCCATATTGCACACAGCTCAACATAGGGTGTGCCCAACTCTATTACCCTGTATTCTCCTTTCGAGGCGAATGTAAGACCTTTTAATCTAAGGAAATTCTGGGGGATAAAAATGGCCGCGCCGTTTTCAACCACAAACGGCCAGGGCAGGTTCATGCGCCGGCGATACATTTCTACTTCAGCACGCGTCTTGCTGCTGCAAATAATAACCGGGATTTTTCTCTGTCGGAGTGTGCTCAGAGCTGAGCTGGCATCTTTAAACTCATACGTATCCCTATCAATTAGCGTACCATCAAGATCAGTGAAAACAAGCAATTTCCTCATTTGTATTACTTCAGCCCTTTCAAAAATATACATAAACAGTGTACAGCCTATCATTGAGGTTTCAGATTTCGGGTTTTAAGCTTCACTTTTCTGACGGGCTGTTGCCCGAATCCCTTTTCGCTTGGTCTAAAACGTTTTTTGACAAAACTAAGGCTCGCTACAGGCGATGTCAAAACTCGCCCTCCGGGCTCAAGCAGCTGACATCGCTAATCTTCCGCTTCGCCAAGGTTTGTTAGCAAAAAAACGTTTTAATGACCGCTCAAAGGAGTTTTTGTTTGCACAACAGCCCGTCAGACACCTGACACCTGAAACCTTATACTGTTCTTTCTTTATGCTCGGTTACGCTTTAGTTTTAGGCGGTTTGTAATTTGAGTACCAGCATGCGAGGATGTTTTCAGGACCCTAAATTGTTACCAAAAGTATAAGCGATACCTTCATTTTGAAAAAATGGAAGCGAATGACTGACTCATTGAAAGGTTCCAGGTCTTGGCTTCTGAGTAATTACGACGAATTATCTTCTGAACCATTGACCTACCTTTTGATCTATAATATAACTTTAAAGCAAATGGCTATGTTTTTCTGAGAGTCGGGCTCTTTTCTGCTCCACATATAAAGACAGCAGACCGCCACAGGGCTCAAGCTTAATTCGTCACACGGGGAGTGCCATGTTCATAGAAAAAAACCCGCATAATATAAAAGCTGCCGAACTGGTGGTAGGGATTCCGTCATATAATGAGGCAGAACGGATCTCTTATCCCACGGCAAAGGCGAGCGAGGGGCTCATCGAGTATTTTGGCGATAAGACCAGCGTCATTATTAACTGTGATAATAACTCTCGAGATGGCACTCGAGAAGCTTTTATGAGTACTACCACAGAGGTTCCCAAGATTTACATATCAACGCCTCCGGGCATCAAAGGGAAGGGGAGCAACCTCAGGAATCTTTTCAAGAAAAGTTGTGATCTCGGTGCAGAAGCGATTGTCGTCGTGGATGCAGATCTGAAGAGTATTACGCCGCGGTGGATAAAGAATTTAGCCGGACCGGTTCTTGAAGGCTTCGGCTTTGTTGCTCCTCTTTATGTTCGACATAAATATGACGGCACGATTACCAACAACATTGCTTATCCTTTAACACGCTCTGTGTACGGCCGCAGGGTTCGCCAACCCATCGGCGGAGACTTTGCTTTTTCTGGAAGAGTGGCAGACATTTATTTGAAACAGCCGGATTGGAGCCAGGCTGTAGCAGAATATGGTATTGACATCTGGATGACCACCACGGCCATATGTCACGATATACCGATCTGCCAGTCATATATGGGAAGACCAAAGATCCACAAGCCAAAGGATCCCGGCGAGTCTCTTGGTCCGATGTTCTTACAGGTGGTAGGGACCATGTTTGATATGATGATAGAACATGTCGCATTCTGGAAAGAAGTGAAGTGGAGCAAACCAACAGCCATCTTTGGTTTTGGGCTTGGGGAAATGGAGCAGCCTCCACCGGTAAACGTAAATGTAGAACGGCTCTATGAAAAGTTTCAAGAAGGTATTGCCAGGCACGAGGCTCTCATAAAAGATATACTGTCTGGCAATCACCACAGAAAACTCACTGAAGTTAAGACACTCACTTTGCGGGATTTTGAATTTCCAGCCAATCTATGGGCCGGAGTGTTAATCGATTTTGGAGTGGCTTATAAGAATAGCTTAAAGAAAAAAGAAAAAATCATGGAGGGGTTGATTCCACTCTATTATGGCCGCACATGTTCGTTTGTGATTGAATCGGAGCCTATGACGATTCAACAGGCCGAGGATTTTATAGAGGATCAGTGCAGTGTATTTGAACACGCAAAACCTTATTTGCTGAAAAGGTGGTTCGAATAAGTGGCAACGGAGGGCTTTATGAAAAAAATACTCATTGTTGACGATGAAGAAGTTATCCGCATGCTGTATGCTGAGGAGTTGGAAGACGAAGGCTACAGTGTGATTACCGCGGATAGTGGTTATGGACTGATTGAATTGATTGCCCGAGAAAAACCGCACTTAGTTGTCCTCGATATTAAGATGGCCGAGCATCACGGGTTGGATTTGCTACAGGATATCCGCAAGGAATTCTACAACATTCCTGTTATTCTCTGTTCTGCTTATTCGTCGTTCAAGGGAGACCTGAAGTCGGTTGCGGCCGATTATTACGTAGTCAAAAGTGCAGACCTGACCGAGCTAAAACAAAAGATCAAAATGGCGTTGGAAGGAAGCATCTGGCACAAACCCTCCACGGAATGAGAGTGAAACTAAACTGATTTCTGGCCTTGCCTGGAAACTATTCTAAGGATTTTTCTTGAGAAAATGGGACTCTTTCATGCAGTGTTCCTCGGAATCATTCAAGGATTGACGGAATTTCTTCCTATCAGCAGTTCAGGGCACCTTGTTCTTTTTCAATATCTCTTTGGTATAAAAGAGCCAGAAATTTTTTTTGATGTTGCGGTGCACATGGGGACC
>QMMV01000142.1 GCA_003647435.1 Deltaproteobacteria bacterium
CAGTTAGGCTCGAGTTTGAGACGGTCTCCAATCGGATGGCCTGTCCGCTCCGTATGTCTGTTTTTTAAAAAAGCTAAAGTGTTACCACTTTAGCTTTTTGAAGATGCTACCCCGGGCGGGTGGGGCAATCCTCTACCGCCTCGAACTCGAAAGTAACAAAAGGCTTACACCCCTCTTCACTGAAAAATACTTACATCACCAAGGCCTATCCTTATAATTTCAGGTGCATCCCCTATGAGAGAAACCACACTTGAAGGTTTTCCTGGTACAGGACCGCCATCTATTACAGCATCGATTTGGGACCCGAGGAGGTCATGTATCAAAAGGGGATCGGATAGTACCTGACCAGCTTCCAGGGTTACTGTTGTAGATACAACAGGGCGGCCAAATGCCCTGACTAAAGCCAGGCAAATAGGGTGATCCGGCACGCGAATCCCCGCAGTCCTGCGCTTGGTCAGCATGATCTTTGGAAGAAGCCTTGAGCCTTCCAGGATGAAGGTATAAGGGCCAGGCAGCAGGCGCTTCATGGTCTTATAGGCATAGTTTGAGACCTTTGCATACTGGCTGATGTTTTTAAGGTCAGAGCAAATAAAGCTGAAAGGCTTTTTATGGTTTCTGTGTTTCAGGCGATATATTTTCTCGATCGCCTTCTTGTTTGTGATGTCACATCCCATGCCGTATTGGGTATCTGTGGGATAGACGATAATTCCGCCATCTTCAAGAATCTGCGATACCTTTCGGATGAGGCGAAGTTGCGGGTTTTCTGCGTTGATGGTTATCAGCATAATCTTGTCCGCCGTAATGAGGCCTTTCGGAAACGTCTTGTGAACCTAAAAGAAAAACCAATTCATGTCAATCGTTTTTCTTCTTTCAATCCCGTTGTCTGCAAGAGAAGCAGTAAATTTAGCATTGTCAAAATAAGAGGCATCTGTTATTTATTTGAATCTAAAAAGCACACGGGAGAAATCACATGGCTTCAACGATAATAGAGGAAGGCCTGACCTTCGACGATGTTTTGTTAGTTCCCGCCTATTCTGATGTACTACCTCGGGATGTTGATGTAAGCGTCCCTTTGACGAAAAAGATTACCCTCAATATTCCTATTTGCAGTGCAGCTATGGATACGGTGACTGAAGCGGACACTGCCATCACTCTGGCGCGAGAAGGGGGAATAGGAATCATCCACCGAAGCATGAGCATCCAAAGCCAGGCTCAGGAGCTGGATAAGGTCAAAAAGTCTGAGAGCGGTATGATAGTGGACCCTATTACCGTTGAGCCGGAAAAGCCGATTTCTGAGGTTTTGACCCTCATGGAAAGATATCGGATCTCAGGTGTTCCGGTGGTCAAAGGGAAGCATCTGGTTGGAATTGTGACAAATAGAGATCTTCGATTTGAAACGGATTTTAGCAAGAAAGTCTCTGAGGTAATGACCAAGGATAATCTGGTGACGGTACCAGAAGGTATCACCCTGGAAGAATCCAAGAAGTTGCTTCACGAACACCGAATCGAAAAACTCCTGGTGGTAGACGACAAGCGGCGTTTGAAAGGCCTTATTACTATTAAGGATATAGAAAAAATCAAGAAATACCCCAATGCCTGCAAAGACACTCTTGGGAGGCTCAGGGTTGGAGCCGCGGTAGGTATCTCACCGGATATGGAAGAGCGCAGCGAGACCCTCCTGAAAAAAGGGGCTGATGTGATAGTTATTGATACCGCTCATGGAAACACCGCACGTGTCATGAAAGCGGTCGAGATGCTAAAACATACGTTTCCAGAAATAGAGTTGATTGCTGGAAACGTAGTCACCGCCGATGGAGCCGAGGCACTGATCAAAGCAGGAGCAGATGGCGTAAAGGTCGGTGTCGGGCCCGGTTCCATTTGCACCACACGGATCGTTGCCGGTATCGGTGTCTCCCAGATTACAGCTATTATGAAATGCAGAGAGGTTTCGGAGAAAGCGGGTGTTCCATTGATAGCGGATGGGGGAATAAAATTTTCAGGCGATATTACCAAGGCAATTGCTGCCGGGGCCCACTCTGTTATGATCGGGGGCCTTTTCGCCGGGACCGACGAAAGCCCGGGCGAAACGATTATCTACCAGGGTAGAAGTTACAAGGTTTACCGGGGTATGGGTTCTCTGGAAGCCATGAAACAGGGTAGTAAAGATCGTTACTATCAGGAAGGTGTTCCCGACGAGGCGAAGTTGGTGCCAGAAGGGATTGTGGGACGGGTTCCATACAAAGGCTCTCTTTCCGCATGTGTATACCAGCTCGTAGGCGGACTCAAGGCAGGTATGGCCTATGTAGGGTGCCGGACCATTGAAGAATTACGACAGAATGCACGATTTATTCGCATCACAGCCTCAGGCCTGAGGGAAAGTCATGTCCATGACGTGATTATTACAAAAGAAGCTCCCAACTACAGGTTGGATTGATGCGCTCCTCTGATTTTGTTCACCTACATGTACACACCGAGTACAGCCTGCTTGACGGAGCAATCCGTATTGATTCCTTATTGGAGCGTGCTGCATCCTTTCACATGAACTCGGTGGCAATCACTGATCACGGTACCATGTATGGGGTGATCGAGTTTTACGACAAGGCATACAAGGCTGGAATAAAACCGATCATTGGCTGTGAACTCTACATTTCTCCTACAAGCCGTTTCGATAAGGATCCTCGTTACAAAACAGGGCTGTTTCATCTGACGGTGCTGGCGAAAAATGCCAGAGGCTACAAGAACCTCTGCAAGCTCGTTACCGCCGGCCACCTGGAAGGCTTCTACTACAAGCCGCGCGTCGATAAGGATATTCTTGAAGAGTGCAGCGAAGGGCTGATTGCTTTAAGTGGATGTCTGCATGGTGAGATACCACGCTTGATACAGGCGGGACGTCTGGAGAAAGCAGCTCAAGTTGCCCGCGCCTACCAGAAAATGTTTGGTGACGGGAATTTCTATCTGGAGGTTCAAAACAACGGCATCGCCGCTCAAGAGATTGTAAACAAGGCCTTGCTAAAAATGAGCGGCGAACTTTCGATCCCGCTTGTTGCTACAAATGATTGCCATTATCTTGATCGAGCGGATGTAAGGGCCCACGACATTTTATTGTGCATTCAGACAGGCACAACCGTTCAGGAAAAAAAACGTCTCAAGTTCAGGACTGATCAACTTTACTTCAAATCTCCTGAGGAGATGAAGTCCTATTTTAGACAGTATCCGGGTGCCATAGAAAATTCGTGTGAAATCAGCAATCGATGCAATGTTGAGATTGATTTCAATACCTACCATTTTCCGAAATTTGAGATTCCTTCTGTAAAGGGGGACAATGACGCCATCGAGCGGGATGGCAGTTCTTTAAATGCAGATGAGTACCTCCAACAACGGGCACGAGATGGCCTGGAAGAACGATTGCAACAGATTCGCTCAAAACGCTCTGACTTGGCAGCTGAAGATATCCAATCTTACAAGAACCGTCTTTCGCAGGAACTCGCAGTGATCCGTAAAATGGGTTTTTCCGCGTATTTCCTGGTGGTTGCAGACTTTGTCCGCTTTGCCAGAGAGCAGAATATACCGGTAGGCCCCGGCCGCGGTTCTGCGGCCGGCAGTCTCGTGGCCTACGCCCTCAAAATTACCGACCTGGATCCCATCGCCTACGGCCTCATATTTGAGAGGTTTCTAAATCCAGCCCGAAAGAGCATGCCTGATATCGATATCGACTTCTGCATCGAGGGGCGGGATACGGTATTTAAATACATTGTGGAAAAATACGGAGGGCCCAACCACGTGGCACAAATCCTCACCTTCGGCAAGATGCAGGCCCGGGCTGTTATCAGAGATGTAGGCAGGGCGCTTGACATCCCCTTGAGAGAAGTTGACACCATCGCCAAGATGATACCGGCCAATGTAAGCCTTGAGAGCGCTCTTTCTAAGGAACCAAAACTGAAAAGCGTGGCCGACAAAAAGCCCCAGATCGAAGAACTCCTGACTATTGCCCGTGCTCTTGAAGGGCTTCCGAGGCATGCCTCCACACATGCTGCCGGGGTAGTCATTTCAGATGAACCCCTGGTGAGCTATTTACCCCTTGCGAGAGGCAAAAAAGGGGAGGTCGTAACTCAGTATGACATGAAGGGGATAGAGAAAATCGGATTGGTCAAGTTCGACCTTCTGGGCCTGCGCAACCTCACTGTCATGAAACATGCCTGCGAGATCATCCGCCGTCAGGGCCGGAACCCTCCCGATCTGGCCAACCTGGATCTCTCAGATGAAAAGACTTTCCAGCTCCTCGCTTCCGGCGATACAACTGGGGTGTTTCAGCTGGAAAGCTCGGGGATGAAAGACCTTCTGATTCGTTTGCGGCCCACCTCTTTTAGAGACATCATTGCCCTTGTGGCCTTATACCGTCCAGGACCTTTAGACAGCGGCATGCATGATGAATTTGTTCGGAGGAAAAACGGGCGCTTGCCGGTAACATATATCGTCCCCGAGCTTGAGCCTATTCTTAAGGATACCTACGGTGTGATCCTGTATCAGGAACAGGTCATGAAAATTGCCGGTGTACTGGCGGACTATTCTATGGCGGAGGCAGACAATCTTCGCAAGGCCATGGGAAAGAAAATTGGCGAAATCATGGCAGAAGAGCGCCAGCGTTTCCTCGCAAGGGCAACGGGCAAAGGGGTGGAGGCAGCAAAGGCAGAAAAAATCTTTGACCTCATTGAAAAATTCGGACGCTACGGTTTCAATAAAGCGCACAGTGCTGCTTATGCCATGATTGCCTACCAGACCGCTTACCTGAAGGCACACTTCCCGGTCGAATTTATGGCTGCACTGCTTACCAGCGAGATGAACGACACTGAACGTGTGGTCAAACATATCGCAGAGTGCCGCAGTCACGGCATCGAGATTCTTCCCCCTGATATCAATCAGAGCAATATGAGTTTTACAGCAGTAGAGGGAAAGATTCGTTTCGGTCTGGCCGCTGTCAAGAATGTGGGAGAAGGGACGATAGAATCAATCCTGGAGGTACGACAAGAGGGTGGAGCTTTCAAGTCCTTGTCTGATTTTTGCCGGCGGGTGAACTACAAAAAGGTAAACAGGCGGGTGATTGAAAGCTTGATCAAATGCGGTGCTTTTGATTCTACAGGAGCAAAACGCTCTCAGATGATGTCTGTGCTGGATAAGACTATAGAGCTGGGTCAAAGATCGCAAAGGGATTACATAAATGGTCAGTTCAGCCTGTTTCAGCGTGGCCCACAACGCAGGACCTTTGCTGATATCCCCTTGCCCGAAATAGAGGAGTGGAGCGAAAGCCGGCTTTTGAAATATGAGAAGGAGACCTTAGGTTTTTTTATCACTGGCCATCCTCTGGCCAAGTATGAGCAGATACTCAGAAAATTTGCCGACACGGACACTGTCAAGCTGAAAGAGCTTTCAGACGGCAATGTGGTTCGTATGGGTGGTGTGATCAGAGAATGCAAACTTCACAATGACAGGAAGGGCGATCGCATGGCCTTTGTCACGCTTGAAGACCTCGGCGGTTTTGCAGAGGTAACACTTTTCTCATCATTGTATCAGAGTGTTGACGATATCATCAAGAAAGACTCGGCCGTGCTGGTTGAAGGTCGTGTGACAAGGGATGAAAAGTCCGTCAAGATCCTTGCCGACTCAGTTATTCCGATAACAAAGGCAGAAGAGGTCTGGACAACAACCGTGCATTTAAACCTTGATATCACTAATCTTGACAGAGAAACCCTTCAGCAGCTTTACGACATACTGCAGCACCACAGGGGGGGGTGTAAGGTATATCTCCATTTACGAATACCCCGCCGAACTGAAACGATCATAGCCCTTCCAGACCGGATAAAGCTTAAAGCTGGAAACGCTCTAACCGAGACCGTAAACAATTTCTTAGGCTACAGTGCAGTTGAAACAAGCTGTCAGAG